>JBKJXT010000197.1:0-4089 GCA_046716205.1 Actinomycetota bacterium | reverse complement strand
CGATCTGGATCGCAAGAGCGGCCGCGATCGCGTCCGACGCGTGCGCGAACGCCGCCACGATGCTGTCGCCCTCTCCCTGCTCGAGTGGCCTCGCCCCGCCGTGAAGTTCGATCGTTGCGTCGAGGATCTCGTAGTGGCGCGCGATCGAGACGCGCATGTTCTCTGGACTCGCCTCCCACAAACGCGTCGAGTCCTGAACATCGGTGAGGAGAAACGTCACGACGCCGGACGGCAGTGGCACACTCACGAACGGCTCCTTGAGTGAGTCGATCGACGACAGGGATCCCCCCAGTGGGGCAAGTAGCGCTTCCATGTTATGGCCGAACCCATGTGCCGGAGTACCCGCCATGTCCCGCGACGCCGGAGAACTGCACGCCCTCGAACGTCAGCTGACCGCTGGAACCCACCCAGTCGCCGGTGCCTTCGATGATGTCCGCGACGATATGGATCGCATTGGTCGCGCCGTCGATCGTGAAGGTTTCCTTGAAGGCCAGCGTCCCGCTCGACCGATCGGCTGTTGCGATGCCGTGGAACGTTTCAGCGACCGTGCCAGAACCGTCCCCGGTTGCGAGGTCGAACGTCCCGTCGGCCTGATAGGTCGCTACGCCTGTCAGCGCACCATCCCAGAGCGTCGAACCCTGGCATTCGAAGTCCCCCGTCGTGGGATCGAAGTTCGTGAAAGCGCAGGGGATCGGTCCCAGCCAACCCCCTGCGATCGCGGTGCTGCCCGCGTGTGCGGGCAGGCTCACTGCGGCGGCCATGATGGCCACCGCCATGATCGTCGATCGAAGTGCGCGCATCTGGTTCCCCCTTTTGGCGGAACGGTTCCGCCGGAGCCCAGCTTCTATGAGTCCAGCTAGGGGAACATCTGCCAGATGGCATATTCGAGGACATGCGCGAACCCGAGAGTTACTCGCCATCCAAATCTTGAAGGATCGCTTCGATCTGCGATCTGAGCGTGGGGAGATCTCCCTGCACCGTGGCCCACACTTGCTCGATGTCGATCCCGAAGTAGTCGTGAGCGAGCACATTTCTCATCGCGACCATCTCTCGCCACGGGATCTTCGGATACCGAAGCCGCAATCCTTCGGAGATAGCTCGCGTCGCTTCTCCAAGGATCTCGATGTGATGCACCACCCAGGTCTGAACGAGTTTGTCGGTCTCGAAGATCCGCCGCCCCCGTAGCGCCTGCTCCTGGATCCGATCGATTGCCTCGACGATATCGAGGAGTCGCTCTCGATCGTTCCTCACACGGCGATCGCTTCAGCCAGCACGCGCCTACGGATCCGGTCCCGCAGGCCATCGACGGTCACCACGTCTACGTCGCGCCCGAGGAGGACTTGCAGATCCAGCAGCATTGCCGCCAGCGCGAAGAGTCCACGACCCGGCTCCATCTCCACCAGGAAGTCGATATCGCTTTCCTCCGTCGCCTCGCCGCGAGCGGTCGATCCGAAGATCCGGATCGAGCGCGCGCCGTGTTTCCGGGCGATCCGCAGGACGGCAGCTCGCTTACTGCGGACAACACTCAGAGGATCAGTTAACGGTGCCATCTCAGTGAAGAATGATTGGATCGAACGATCCAGGGCCTGCGCGATGATCGCCAACTCGATAGAGCTGACGCGCCTCTGACCTGACTCGATCTTCGACACGGCGGTGCGGTCCAGAGAGACCGCGCGGGCGAGAGCGGACTGGGACACACCGGCTGCTCGCCTCGCCTCGGCTATCCGCTTGCCGAGTGCCGTGGATGGTCGCTCTCCCTGCGGTCGTTTCATAGCGTGTGCGATATTAGCACATAGGCCTTTCCCCTCGCGGGCGCAAGGCTGCGGCGATCAGGTAGCGGTTCGCGCGGTGCGCTTCCGTCATCCCTGCGTGGACCGAAGGGCGCGCCCTGTCACTCGACGACGCGATCGCGCTCGCACTCGCGCAGGCCTGAACCGGCCGTCCCAGATCCGGCGATGACCGTGAGCGCTGATCGGCGAATGCGCGGGAGGAGTCGAGCCCTAAAGAGCGGGCGGCAATGGAGCAGGTTGGATCCGAAGACTCACGCTCTCGCCTCCGCCGAAGTCAACGGCGATGTCCAGCGTGCTACCAAGGGCTTCGAGGTACGCGCGCAAGGTCGACATACGTACGTCACCTCGCCGCTCCAGCTTTGAGACGTCGGATTGCGAGATGCCCATCCGCTCCCCGACTTCCTGCTGCGTGAGACCGGATCGTTTGCGCGCCTGCGCGAGGGACACCGCCTCTCGGGCACCCGGCGCACCGCGCAGTCGCTCGATCCACGTCCGCCACATCGGGGATGTTCCATACATCGGATGGGCCTCGCAGAGTCGCAACACCGTGTCGCTTAACGTGCTGGCCGGATCTCGCCGGATCGCTCGCGCAAGCGGGATCCATGCCTTGAGATCTCCTCGGTCGAGAAGATCATCGATCGCTGCAGGACCGAGGTCTGCCACTGCGGTCTCTTCGTCGTAATCGAGATGTCGAAAGCGCATAGTCATGTTCCCCCGCTCGCCAGGAGGTCGAGGACGTCTGCGGCAAGCGATCGTCCCGCGGCAACGACGTTGTCCCACGACCGCCATCGCGCGCTAAGTTTCCTGTAATGAGCGAGGTCGACTTCGCTCAAGTCGTACGGCAACGGCTCGGCGAGCTGCTTGGCCAACTGTGTCGCCACGCGGGCGCCGCCGGCACCAACCTGGTCGGCGTAGAACTCGTCGAGCGTCAGCACGACGTGTGGTGCCTCCGTCCCTAGTCGCTCGGCGAGGGCGACGAGATCGAGGTAGTCCCGCGTCGCGTTTCGCCGAAGCACGAGCCACGCTTTGATCCGCAAGATCTCCGCGAGCGTCGGGACGCGGAGCCGGCGCTGGCCCACCTTGACGACCTCAACCTCCAGCGGCTTGCGGCGGATCAACTGGCGGATGCCGGTCTCTATCCCGTCCAGTCGTCCGAGGATCAAGACCGGAGGGCGTACGCGCGCCGTTACCCAACCGTCGGTCTGCTCGAGCGCTTGCAAGACCTCTTCGAATCGCCCGCGCAGGTCAGCCAGCACGTGGTCGTCGTCGAATGAAACCGCATCCGGAAACAACTCCTGGAGCCGGGCCGCAGCCTCCAGGACGTCGTCGAAGTCGGGATATTCCTTCATAGCACTAGTGAATATATACCCTATCGGCCGCCTCCGGGTGCTCGGACGAAGCCGGGGGGCAGTCCAAGTCCGAACATGGCCCCCGACCCCCCCCCCCCCCCCCCGCCGCCGGCCGATATATGCCATTCGGTAGATGTTGTCCTCACGTTTCGGGGCCAATCTCGGGTAACGGCATGCTCGACGTTGGTCGCTTGATGGGGGATGGCATGGATAGGTTCCTGAAAACCCGGGCGCGGATCGCTGCTTTTTGCACACTCATCGTGGTCGGAGGCGCGATGCACGGCGCCGCGGCCGCGCCCGGTGAGGGGACGACCTACGTCCTGGACTCGATGACCTCGACGGGGTTGTGGTCGGGCGAGGTCACGGCCGGCGTGTCGGCCCGGGGCCTGGCGAACACGGCGCAGGCGTATACGGGCGTGCCGGCCAGCCGGCCGCTCCCCGCCGTGCCCTGCGCTCCCGCCGTATGCGACGTGGCGTCGGTGGACGTCGCGCTGCCCGCGGGGACGTGGTCGGCGGATGCGGGCGGGATGATCGTGCAGATCCGGTGGCCGGGCTGGACGGACACCGGCTACGACCTCGACCTATCTGTCTACGACCCGAACGGCGCGCTCGCCGGCCGCTCCGACATGTATGGGTTCTCCAATGGTGAGTCCGTCTGGATCCCGGGTCCAGCCAACGGCCGGTGGACGATCGCCGTCGAGCCGAGCTTCACCGTGGGCCAGCCGGTCGCTCCCGGGGTGCTCGAGACGTTGCGCTACGAGGGCTTCGTCGCGTTCGAGCGCGGACGGACGATCACGCGTCAGGAGCTCGACAACGACGAGCCGGTCACCCGCTCGTTCGTCTTGTTCGGCGGGAAGTCCGGGCCGCTGCTCCCCGACATCGTCCCCACCACGCCGTCGGAGTTCCATATCGAGTCGGGCTTCTGCGTCTTGCACTACTACGCGTGCGGC
>JBKJXT010000196.1:0-3678 GCA_046716205.1 Actinomycetota bacterium | reverse complement strand
GCGCGGGCGCGCCCTACGTTGGCGTCAACTTCGTCGGACTGCTGCACGCCGGTCCGACGATCGCCGCCGAGGGCACGCCGGAGCAGCAGGCGCGCTACCTGCCGCCGATCCTGCGCGGCGATGAGGTGTGGTGTCAGGGGTTCAGCGAGCCGGGGGCCGGTAGCGACCTCGCATCGATCGCCACCAAGGCGACCCGCGACGGCGATCACTACGTCGTCAGCGGCCAGAAGATCTGGACCTCGCACGCGCAGATCGCCGACTTCTGCGAGTTGCTCGTCCGCACGGACGCCGACGCGCCGAAACACAAGGGGATCTCGTGGCTGATCATGCCGATGGATCTGCCCGGGATAGAGGTTCGGCCGCTGCGCACGATCGTGGGCTCGAGCGAGTTCAGTGAGGTGTTCCTCGACGAGGTCCGTATCCCGTTCACCAACCGCGTCGGTGAGGAGAACGATGGGTGGCGCGTCGCGATGGTCACCTTCTCGTTCGAGCGCGGGACGGCATTCGTCGGAGAGTTGCTGGGGACGATGCAGATGCTCTCGCGCCTCGCCGAGTTCGCGCGCAAGAGCGGCGCGTGGGACGACGCCGGTATCCGACGAGAGATGGGTCGCCTGAGCGCCGACCTCAACGCACTCTGGGCACTGACGAAGCGCACCGTCACGCAGGCCGAGCGCGGCACCGGCGTTCCCGGGCTCGGCGGGTCAGTGTTCAAGCTGCACTACTCGGAGGCGCGCCTGCGTCTGGGGGACCTCGCGATGCGCCTGCTCGGGCGCGACGCGTTGACTGTCGAGGGAGACGGCGCAGAGCACACGCGCGGATGGTTGCACGCGATGTCGATCACGATCGCCGCCGGCACCTCGCAGATCCAGCGCAACATCGTCGCCGAACGGATCCTCGGCCTGCCGAAGGAGCCCCGGTGAACTTCGACCTCTCCCCCGACGAGCGGGAGCTGCAGGAGGCGATGCGCGAGCTGTGCACGCGAAGGTTCCCGCTCGAGCGCACGCGGGAGGGCATGGACCGCGAGGGGTGGCGCGCGCTGGATGAGGCAGGCGTCTTCACGCTGCGCCTCAGCGAGGACCACGGTGGTCTCGGTCTGGGCATGACGCACGCGGCGGTGGTGTTCGAAGAGCTCGGCCGCGCGCTCGTTCCCGGTCCCATCGTCGCGACGCACGCCGGACGGACGCGGGGCGCGACCGAAGAGGCGATGGGCGTTGTCGAACGCGGCGACCCGGTGATCGAGCACCTCGGGTTCGTGGACGTGCTCGGCGTACTGGACGCTGAAGGTCTCTGGCGCGTCTATCCCTCCGAGGTCGAGGCGGAGGCGATCCAGGATCCGCTCGACCCGATGACGCCGCTCCACCGGGTGCGTGTGATGCCGCAGGGCGAGCGGATCGCGCCGGTGTCGGCGGTGGCCGGCCTGCGCACCGATCACGCGGTGCTGCATGCGGCGATGCTTGCAGGGATCGCGTCGCGGGTGACCGAGCTGGCGGTGGAGTATGCGAAGGAACGCCGGCAGTTCGATCGCGCGATCGGCTCCTTCCAAGCGGTGAAGCACCTGTGTGCCGACATGCTGGTGCACGCCGAAGTTGCGCGGGCGGCGGTGTACGCGGCGGCGTGCGCGGTGGATGAAGAGGGGTCGGCAGAGGCGCCGCGCGCGATCGCGACGGCGAAGCTCGTCGCCGGCGAGTCGGCGATCGCCAACGCAAAGACCGCGATCCAGGTTCACGGGGGGATGGGCTACACGTGGGAGGTGCCCGTGCACCTCTACCTGAAGCGCGCGGCCGTGCTGGCGAGCTCCTTCGGGACCGCGCACCAGAACGAAGAGACGCTGGCGGCGCTGCTATGAGTCGCGCGCCGAAGCATCGCCAGGCGTGCGTCGTGGGGATCCACGCGCTCCCCTATTCCAAAGACATCGGCATGACCGAGCGCCATTCCGGCGCGCTCGCGATCCTCGGCGCGCTCCAGGACGCCGGGCTGGAGGTCGCAGACGTCGACGGCATCACGCGCTACGTCTGGCAACCCACCACGGAGATGGAGATGGCGCGCGTGCTCGGCGTGCAGAACCTGCGGTTCTTCGGCGCGCAGGACTACGGCGGTGGTGCCGGCGCGCCGACGCTGTCACTGGCGGCGATGGCGATCGAGCTCGGCATCGCGGACGTCGTGGTGACGTGGCGATCGCGCAACCGCGCCAGCGGCGGACGGCCGTGGGCCGGCCTGCTGAACGCCGAAGGCCAGGATCAGTTCGAGCGGCCGTACGGCGTCGTGCGCCCGGCCGACGGCTTCGCCCTGCACGCACGCATGTGGATGGAGCGCTGGGGATGGACCCGCGAGGACTTCGGGCGCGTCGCCATCACGATCCGCGAGCACGCAAACCGCAACCCGGCGGCGATGATGTACGAGCGCACGCTGACGATGGAGCAGTACCTCGCTTCGCGCTGGATCGCGGAGCCGTTGTGCTTGTTCGACAACTGCTTGGAGACCGATGCGGCCCTTGCCATCGTGCTGACGTCGGCGGAGCGCGCCGCCGACCTCGACGTAACGCCCGCCTTCGTCAACGGGTACGCGTTCGGCAGCGGTCCCGACGCGTACGCGATGACGTTCTTCTACGGGGACGAGCTTGGCGTGACCCCCAACGCCTTCGTCGCGCCCGAGCTCTGGGCGAACACTGGTCTGTCACCGTCGGACATCGACGTGTGTCAGTTCTACGACGCGTACACACCGCAGATCCCGCTGGCGTTCCAGGAGTACGGGTGGTGCGGCGACGGCGAGGGCGCGGCGTTCCTCGCCGACGCGGCCTGCCCGCCGTACAACACCAGCGGCGGCGGACTGTCGGAGGCCTACACCCACGGCTTCAACCTGTTGGTCGAAGGCGTGCGCCAGGTGCAAGGCCGTTCAACGACACAGGTATCCGGCGCGAGGCATTGCTTGGTCACCAGCGGCAACGTCGTGCCCACCGGCGCAGTCGTGTTCAGCACGGAGACCTGGTGAGCGCGCCGCTCCCGCCGAAGCCGTGGCCCGACGCGGACACCGCCGCGTTCTGGGAGGCCTGTGCCGAGCGACGGCTGGTCGTGCAACGCTGCGCGGTGTGCGGGCGGTGGATCTGGCAGCCGCGACCGATCTGTCCGCGCTGTCATGGTGACTCGATCGCATGGACCGAGGTCGACGGCGACGCAACGATCGTTTCCTGGACGGTGGTGCACCCGCCGGTGCTTGCGGTCTGGCAGGACCAGACGCCGTTCGTGATCCTGCTCGTCGAGCTCACCGGCGCGCGGGGCGCGCGCCTGATCGGCAACCTCGTGGACGATGACGGGTCACTGCTGCAGACCGACGGCTCCGCCGAAGGCATCGGCATCGGCAAGCCGGTGTCGCTGCGATGGCGCGTCGACGAAGCGGGCACGACGCTGCCGTGCTGGACGCTCGGCTGATCAGCAGCGGTTGAGCATGCTCTTCAGCGCGTAGACCTCGTCGCTGTTCGCCGACAGAGCCCACACGTATTTCACCCGGATCCAGTACTGGGCGTACCCGCACCAGCCGGCGGTCCGCGGCGGACGCCAGTCGGAAGGATCACGATCGCCCTTACTGCGGTTCGAAGACGCCGTAACGGCGCGAAGCGTCTGCGGTCGCGAAAGGTCGTTGGCGATGGCCCGGCGTCGTGCGTCGGTCCAGGCCCACGCGCCG
>JBKJXT010000195.1:0-11215 GCA_046716205.1 Actinomycetota bacterium | reverse complement strand
ACCTCGACCGCCTCCGCGGGATCAACGTCGTCTACACAGACCTCGACGGCACGATGCTCGGTCCGCGGGGTTCCTTCCTGCATGCTCCCGACGGCGCTTTGTCGCGCGAGCCAACCGACGCCCTCCTCGCCGCGCACGCCGCCCAGATCGACGTCGTACCGGTCAGCGGACGGGCGCTGCGAGGTCTGCAGACCGACGCCCGTCTGCTGGGGATGCCCAACGTGATCGCGGAGATGGGGGCGTTGCTGTCCTACGAGTTCGGCCGGGAGGTCGTGCAGAACTTCGGCGAGACCCCCGGCGAAGGTCTGCCCGCGGCGATCATGGAGCAGTCGGGAGCCGTGCGTTTGCTGTTGGATCGGTTCGGAGATTCGATCGAGCACCACACGCCGTGGTCGGCGTGGCGCGAGTGCACGCAGCTGTTCCGCGGCCGCGTCGACACCGACCTGGTGGATGCGACGCTTGCCGAGCATGGCTTCGCGTGGCTGACGCTGCACGACAACGGGCGGCTACACGGCGAGTACCTCGGCATCCCCAAGGGCGCGGCGCGCGCCTATCACCTCCAGCCGCGAGGCGTGTCGAAGGGGACGGCCGTCGCGATCGACCGCGAGCGCCGCGGCTTGCCGCACAACGAGACCGCAGCGATCGGCGACTCCTTCGCCGATCTGGAGCTGGCGGCGCAGGTCGGCACGATGCTCATCGTGCGGGACGCGCTCGACGACGACCCGGTTCTCGCAGATGCGATCGCGGCGCTGGACAACGTCCTGGTCACCGACCGGCCGCAGAACCTCGGCTGGGCCGACCTGATCAACGCGATCGCGTCGCGCGCCTGAGGCAGCGCGAAGGGCCGGCGCGATGGCCGGCCCTTCAGATGACGTGAACGTCTTACGGGTTGACGCGCCGGTACTCGTCGATCGCAGCGAGCAGCTTGAGCGTCTCGACGAGCGCCTTGTCGCCGAAGCAGGCGTCGATCGAGTATGCGTCCTCGTACTCCGCAGGTCCACCCACGAAGCCGACCGCCTGACGACCGACGTGGTCGGTCTCGAACGACTGCGGCATGTAGCCCAGCGCGTCCATGGCCTGACCGATCGCCAACGCGTTGATGCTCGGGCCGCCACTGCCGTGGCGCTCCTCCAACACGTTGGAGTAGTTGGCGAAGATCTCACCGGGCGCGGATGTGATCGCGACCTGACCGACCTTGGCAGCGATGACACTCACCCGCACCGACGTCGCCGACGCCGAACGGCACGGACGGACGCTTCCCTTCGTCTGCGCCTCGACGACCGCGGGGCCGGCGAACTTGCGGTCGAAGAATCCGGCGCCGCCCAGCGTCGTCAGCGGCAGGTTGGTCGCAGGCTGGTCCCAGAACGCCTGCCTCACATCGACGCGAGGAGCCTTCACGAGCGTGCCCTGACCGACGGCGGGGAGCAGCTCCGCGTGCTTGGCACCCATCGAGCCGCGCCCGTTGTGGCTCGCAGACATGTTGCCGAGGCCTGCCTGGAACGCGATGCCGACGCCGCCGAACTCGTCCTCGACGGCCTTGGCGAACTGCACCGGCCAGTCGGCGTGGGCGATCTTCTCGCTCCCGCCGAATGACGTCGGGTGCGCTGCGTACGTGCCGATGGTGCTCACGACGTTGCCAGTGCGGTCGATCCCACGGACCCAGTTCAGGGTCGCATCTTCGGCGGAGTGGTAGTGGTCGCGCCGCTCGCTGTTGTACTGGCGTGCGAGCGAGTCACCGGTTTCGATCGTTCCAGGGACCGCATTCGCGACCGCCTGGCGCACCGACTCGCGCAGCGCCTCGGCGACCTGACGCATATACCACGTAGGCACGCCGCCCCAGCCACCGATGAAGTCAGGCGCCGAGTGCGCGTGCGTCGATGCGAAGAGGAACGACGCCGGGTCGAGGCCCAGCTCCGTACCAAGCTGCTTCTGGATGTCGAAGAAGCCACATGCCTTCTCCGGCGGACACATGCTGTTGTACTCGCCGAAGTATCCCTCTCCGTCGAGCAGCGTGACGACGACGGTCCGGCCGCCGCGCGAGTACGCGGCCGAGCGGACCCACAGGCCGTGCACTGGATCGAAGTCGCTCAGCGGCTGAGACGGGCCGAGGCCGAAGCCGCCCGCGTAGATGCAGTTCGTGTTCTCGGCCCACTTGAGCTTGAAGTCGGGCACGTGGGTGAGCGTCGCTTCCACGTCGCCCTGCGACAGCTTGTTGCACTTGGTGATGTCCTGCTCCCACTTCTCGCCTTTGGTGGCGTCGGGCTGCGGGTAGATGTTGATCTTGGCGGCGCCGACGAGAGCTTCGTCCGGACCGAGCTCGACGCCTTCGCCGACCTCGGCGCTGGCGATCGTGGTGACCTTCGTGCCGGTCGCATCGCTGACCGTCGTGCTGGTTTCCCCGACGGGCGCGAGCACGGTACCGGCTATCGCGGTGCCGACGAGGAACATCCCGGTGAGAACCGAGACCACGGCTTGACGTGGACGTAGACGCATCTGAACTTACCTCCCACGGTTGATCCCGCAGGATTCGCCACGGGCGCGCCCATCTCCTGTCCGGCATGTTCACGAACCCATCGCGTCTCGGGTTGTGGAACGGCCAAAGGCGGAAAGCGGGGAATCGGAACCGGCTAGGAACCGGCTTCGGCGATGTTCTCCGGTACGCCGAGCTCGACGCGCTTCTCCCAGAGGTGCGCGGCGACGATCTTTATGGACGCCACCGCGGGGATCACGATGAGCATGCCGGGGATGCCGGCGATCGTGCCGCCGGCGAGCAGGGCAAGCATCACGGTGATCGGGTGGAGCTTGACGGTCCTGCCCATGACGTTCGGGGAGATGATGTGGTTGTCGACCTGCTGGACGACCAGGAGCGCGATGGATGCCCACAGGGCCTTGATCGGCTCGTCGCTGAGGAGGCCCACGATGATCGCCGGCACGCCGGCCAAGAACGGACCGATCAACGGGATGAGGTTGAACACTCCGGCGAGCAGTCCGATCACGACCGCGAACGGGAGCCGGACCGGATAGGTCAACAGGGTCGCAGACGCGACACCGACGAACAGAGCCACCAGCAGCTGGCCGCGGAAGAAACCGCCGAGCGCCGTGCCGACCTTCTGTCCGAGCTCGACCACGTCGTCGCGGTAGTCCGGCGGGATCGCCTTGACCAGACCCTTGCGGATCTTCGGCAGGTCCAGCAGCAGGTAGATGCTCAGCACGATCCCGATCAGCAGCATGACCACGATGTGCAAGACCTGGCCGGCCACGCTGCGAACGCCGCCGAGGAACGCGAAGATCGTCGTGCGGTTCTCCTCGATCAAACTCGCCAGATCGTCCGGCGCCTCCAGGCGCAGGCTCGAGCCGCGCCGCGACGCGAAGTCGTTGAACTCCGCCGTGATCTTCTGCGTGTAGGTTGGGACCTGATCCAGCAGCGACGTCAGCTGCCGCGATATGACGGGGATCAGCAGAGCGAACATCGTATAGATCGCCGCGAGGAATCCCAGGAACACGATCGTCACGCCCAGACCTCGGCGCATCCCGCGGCGCTCGAGCCACCCCACGACGGGATTGAGAACGTAGGTCACGACCGCCGCGATGATGATCGGTGGGAGGACGACGGCGAGGGGCTCGATGAAGTACTTCAACACGCCGTACAGCAGCACGCCGATCCCGATCAACGCCCAAGACAGGAAACCTGCCGAGCGGATCCGATCGGCGAGCGGGACGTGTCTGCGGGTCCGCGGCACGATTCACATCATATGGCCGCTGGGTAACATCTCGGTGTGCCCGAGCGCCCCATGATCGTCGCCTCCAACCGTGGGCCCATCACGTTCTCCGATACAGGGCAGCGCCGAGGTGTCGGCGGGCTCGTGACCGCGGTCGGCGGCGCGATGCGTGGACGCACCGGCGCGTGGGTGGCCGCGCCGATGACCGACCAGGACCGCGCTCAGCCGCCGGGATCCGCGCTGGACCTCAACGGCGGGACCCTCCGGATGCGGTTCGCCGACATCGATCCCGACGCCTACGAGCTCTACTACAACGAGCTGTCGAACCGACTCCTGTGGTTCCTTCACCACTACCTGTGGGAGACGCCGCTGCATCCTCAGCTGGGCGAGGTGCAGTTCAAGGCGTGGGACGCCTACGTGGACGTGAACACCGCGTTCGCGGACGGGATCATGGCCGAGGCGCCCGACGGCGCCATCGCACTGCCGCAGGACTACCACCTCTCCCTCGTCCCGGGGTTGCTCCGCAAAGGACGCCCGGACCTCAAGACGGCGTTCTTCTGGCACATCCCCTTCTGCCATCCGGATGAGTTCAGGGTTCTGCCCGACACGTGGGCCACGGCGCTGCTGGAAGGCATGCTCGGCGCCGACGTCATCGGGTTCCAGACCGAGCGCTGGGCGAACAGCTTCCTGGCATGCTGCCGCGCGGTGCTCGATGCGCGAACGCGAGGCCGGCTGGTCACCCACGGGGGCCATACGACGCGGGTCGGCATCTATCCGGTCGGGGTGAACGTCGAGCATCTTCGGGCTCAAGCGGCGCGCCCAGAGGTCGATGCGGCGGCGCGCGCGATCGATGAGATCGTCGGCGACCGAGCCATGATCCTGCGCGTTGACCGCACCGAGTTGTCGAAGAACATCCTGCGAGGCTTCGGCGCGTACGAGACGCTGCTCGAGCGCCGCGCCGATCTGCGCGAGCGGGTCGTGCACCTCGCCCTGTTGCAGCCTTCCCGACGAGGCGTGCCCGAGTACGCCCGATACATCGACGCGTGCATCGCGGCCGCCGAGCGCATCAACGAGCGCTTCGGCACGCCGGGGTGGGTGCCGTTAGAGCTACGGATCGAGGACAACTACCCGCGGACACTCGCGGCCTACCGGCGCTACGACGTCTTGGTCGTGAACCCGGTGTACGACGGGATGAACCTCGTCGCGCGCGAAGGGCCGCAGCTGAACGAGCGCAACGGGATGCTGGTGCTGTCGCGCAACGCAGGCGCGGCGATCGAGCTTCGGGGCGGCGCGCGCATCATCAACCCCTTCGACGTCAACGGCACGTCGCTCGCGATCGAGGATGCGCTGGGCGCGGACGCGCAGGAACGGGCCGTGCGTGCGGCGCGCCTGCGGCCACTGGCCCGTGGGACGAAACCCGAGCGCTGGCTCGACCGCCAGGTCAGCGACCTGTCGCGTCTGCCAAGCGTTTGAAGAGGTCCAGGAGTTCTTGCGGGCCGCTCACGATGTGATCGGCTCGCTCAAGCAACTCCGGCGGCGCCTCGGGGCTCTGAACAGCGACGCGCAGGAACACCGGGAGATGGACGACAGCGTCGAACAACGGGATATCGCCGCGGTCGTCGCCGGCGACGAGCGCCGCCGTCAGGCCTCGCTCGGCGATCACGCCGCGTGCGACCGCCCCCTTGTCCACAGGCGCGGCGGCGACCTCCAGCACCATCCGGCCCTGCGTCGTCGGAGAGAGCGCTTCATCGGCGGCGATCGCGCTCATGACCGGCTGCACACGCGCCAGCGCGGCGTCTGGATCGCCGGTGTTGCGGTAGTGCACGGCCACGGCGAAGCCCTTGCGCTCCACCCAGATCCCGTCGATGTCGCCGAGCTCTTGCTCCAGGCGCACCGCGGCGCGCTCCACGCGATCGCGGGCGGCACGCACCTCCGGCAGGATGCTCAGCGACCGGCCGACCCGCTCCTCGATGCCGTAGAGCCCGACCATGCGCACGTGGCGCGCGTGGAGCCGACGCGCGAGGAACGACACCGGCCTGCCGCTGATGACGGCGACGACGGCGTATCGGCGCGCCAGCCGCTCCAAGGTCCGCGACGCTCCCCGTACGGCGCGCGCCTTCGGCGGATGCGACACGATCTCGGAGAGTGAGCCGTCGAAATCGCAGAAGATGCCGGCTGTCTCTCGGGCGGTGGCCAGCGCGCCGAGCGCTTGGTCGAGGTTCAACGTCGCGACGTCTTGGCCGCTTGTTCGTAGACGCGGAGGTAGTTGTCCGCCATGACGTGGGGCGCGAACCGCTTCTCAACGTCGGCGCGACATGCCTCGGGCGAGATCTTCTCGAGCTTGCCGATCGCATCGACCATCTCGTCGACATCGTTGACGAGGAACCCCGTTACCTCGTCGGTGACCACTTCCGGCACGGCGCCACGGGGACACGCGATCACAGGTGTTCCGCATGCGAGGGCCTCGATCATCACCAGGCCGAACGGCTCCTCCCACTGGATGGGGAACAGCAGGGCGCGCGCGTTCGCATACAGCTCCCGCTTGCGATCGTCGGAGACCTCGCCCTCGAAGATGACGGAGTTGCCGTCGACGAAGGGCAGGATCGCCTCCTCGAAGTAGGCGGCGTCGTCGCCCGGATCGACCTTGCCGGCGAGCACGATGGGCAGGCCGGCCTTCTTGGCCGCCTGGATCGCCAGGCCCTGTGCCTTGTCCCGGGAGACGCGGCCGAGGCACAGCACGAAGTCTTGCTTGCGCGGCTCGTAGGGGTATGTCGATACGGCCACGGCGTTGGGCACGACCGAGGAGATCACGATGTCGGTGAAGGTCGTCGTCTGGTAGCTGCTGATCGCGACGAAGGTGGCGTTGTCGCGGACCTGGCGGAAGAAGGCGCGCTCGTGCGGCAGCGCCGCGCCGTGGAGGGTGTGCACGAGCGGAGTGGGCAACAAGGGCGCGAACGCCAGTGCGACCCAGGCGGTGTGGTCGTGGATGACGTCGTAGGGGCGGCCGGCGCGCGCCTCCTCCAGCACGTGGGCGAAGGCCACCCCGTCATGCATGGCGTACGGGAGCGCCTGGTGCATCAGGGATGGCTGGGCGACCTCGTACACGTACTTCAGCTCGGCGGAGGTCCGTGAATCACCGGTGGCGAACAGGGTGACGTCGTGTCCCCGAGCGACCAGTTCCTCGGTGAGCAGGTGGACCACCCACTCGATCCCGCCGTACCCGGAAGGGGGCACGGGGATCCACGGTGGCGAGATCATGGCGATGCGCATAGGAGGCTAAGGGTATCAACGCCCGTAGACTTGCCCGGTGCGCAGGTTGGCGGCGGTTCTGGTCCTGGTCTTGGTAGCGGGTGTTGCCTGCGCGACGCCACCGATCAGGCTCTCTCCTCGGTACGCGGTCGGACAGACGCGCAGCTACGACCTCCGCGCGGCGGCGATCACCTCGGTGGATGCGCAAGGAACGCACCGGCGTGAGGAAACCGTGTTGACCGCGAAGACAAGGCTGGAGGTCCTGAAGGTCGACGGCGAGGAGACAACGCTGCGCCTGACCCTCACCCCCCGCTCCTTCACGCGAGATGGGACCGCGGTGACGACGCCCGCCGAGCAGCGCGCCGAGCTCGTCGCAGGTCCCGACGGCGCGATCCGGCGCGTGCTTACCGTCGGAGGGTTGCCGGTAGACATCGCGGGCGGCGACATCAGCGACCTCGCGCCGGTCATCGGCGTTCCGCTACCGATCGAGCGTGTCCGGTTGGGACAGCCGCTGCCGCGACCGACGAGCTCGGGCACGCCTCCTGTCTACCAGGGGCGCGTCGCGGGACTGCGCGTGATCGACGGACGTGATTGCGCGATGATCGAGCTGGGCACCAGGCGACCGATCACGCGCGAGCGCGACATCGGTGGCAGCCGGGTGCGACTCGACGGCAGCGAGAGCGCGCACTCCTCGATCGCATACGCGATCCGCGACGGGTTCGCCGTGAGCATCACGACCGATGCCGAGGGTGTGTTCCGCCTGGGTTCCTTCGACGGCGCGGTGACGATCGTGTCGCACACGACCCTGACGCTCGCTCAGGGATAGTCGGAGCCGAGCACGATCGTGATCAGTGCGTCGTCGTCGGCCGCGGATCCGGCCGGCTTGGTCTGGCCCATCTCGGGATAGCGCTTCAACAGTGCTTCCGCGTCGGCCTCGGCCGACTTCTTGAAGAAGATCGTCGTGCGCTGCGTCCGCGGCGCGTTGCCGATCCGGATCACGTTGTAGCCGGCGTCCTCGAGCTTGTCCTGGACGCGCCCGGCGAGGCCTGCGCGCCCGGTTGCGTTGAGGACGGCGATCGTTACCTTCCCACGGGGGCGCAGGGTCGGCGACGGCGAGACCGTGACCGTCGGCAGCGTCGTGGCGGTGCCCGTCGGTGTCGCGCGGGCGGTGGCGGTGCGGCTCGCCGAAGGGACGGCCACCGGATCCGGGTCGTCTCCACGGTTGACCATCACGACGACGACGGCAACCACCACGCCGAGCACCGCGAGCGCGCCCAACACGGCGCGAGTGACCGACAGGTAGAAAGAGGAAGGTGATCCGGGAGCGTGCTTACCCGGCACGGTCAGGTGGACAGACCATGACGACGGGCTGCGCGCTGGCGCTGCCGGGAAGCGCGCTGGCGCCGGAGGCGCCGGACGAGCATCGGATCTTCCGCGAGTGCGGCGGGTGAGTCGATCAACTCGTTGAGGATCTGGTAGTAGCGAGTGGCCGACATGTCGAAGCGGTCGCGAACGACGCGCTCCTTCGAGCCTCCCTCTTTCCACCAGGAACGCTCGAACGTAAGGATGTCGCGCTGCAGGTCAGTCAATGCCGTCTCCATAGCGGAGGTATTCTGCCACACGGCCCTTGGTACCTCCGGGAAGGTTGAAATCCTTCGGCATCCTCGGGTGAACCTGCCCGAGCGGCCGCAAGCGACAAGCGCGCCGAAACGGCCGCATGTCAGGGGAACAGGCCGCGGACCCGGTGGGCTTCGGCGACGCGGCCGATCCCCAGCGCGAGCGCCGCGAGCCTCAACCGGACACCCTTCTCGATCGCGAGCGCGTACGCCTCGTTGAAGGCGCGGTCCATGAGCTCGCGGAGCCGGAGGTTCACCTGATCCTCGCTCCAGAAGTACGCCTGGAGGTCCTGGACCCACTCGAAATAGCTGACGGTGACCCCGCCCGAGTTCGCCAGGACGTCGGGCACGATGACCACGCCGCGGTCGTTGAGCGAGTGATCCGCCTCGGGCTGCGTCGGACCGTTCGCCGCCTCGACGATGAGGCGCGCCTGGATGCGATCGGCGTTGGCGGAGGTGATCTGATCCTCCAAGGCCGCCGGCACGAGCACGTCGCAGTCGATGGCAAGGAGCTCGTCGTTGGTGATCGCGTCTGCTCCGGTGAACCCAACGACCGTGCCGGCCTCGTCGCGGTGGCGCAGCAGCGCCGTCGGGTTGAGGCCGCGCGGGTTGTAGACGCCGCCCTTGTAGTCGCTGACCGCGATGACCTTGAAGCCGGCATCGTGGAACACCTCGGCCGCGAAGCCGCCGACCTTGCCGAAGCCCTGGATCGCGACGCGGGTGCCCTCGATCGGCATGTCGAGCCTCTTCATCGCCGACAGGGCGCTGAAGACGACGCCGCGGCTGGTTGCGCCGCCGCGACCGGCAGAGCCGCCGATCGACATGGGCTTGCCGGTCACGACGCCGGGGACCGAGTAGCCCTTGTTCATCGAGTACGTGTCCATTATCCAAGCCATGATCCGCTCGTCGGTGTTCATGTCCGGCGCTGGGACGTCGGTGTCGGGGCCGATGAACGGGAGGATCTCGCTGGCGTAGCGCCGGGTCATCCGTTCGAGCTCGCCTTCTGAGAGGCTCCAGGGCTCGACCCGAACGCCACCCTTCGCGCCGCCGTACGGGATGCCGACCAGCGCGCACTTCCAGGTCATCCACATGGCGAGGGCCTTGACCTCGTCGAGGTCGACCTGGGGGTGGTAGCGGATGCCGCCCTTGGCGGGACCGCGGGCGATGGAGTGGTGAACGCGGAAGCCGGTGAAGACCTCGACGTGGCCGTCGTCCATGCGGACGGGGATGGAAACGGTGAGGACGCGCTTGGGCTGGCGGAAGACGCGGTAGAGGTTGTCGTCGAGGCCCATGAAGGCGGCGGCCTCGTCGAGCTGGGAGAGCGCCGACTGCAGGGCATCACTCATGAGGCCCTAGGGTACCTGCATCACGGGTATCCTGATGACCGCGCTGGGGTAGCTCAATCGGCAGAGCATTGGTTTTGTAAACCAAAGGCTAGGGGTTCAAGTCCCCTCCCCAGCTCCAACTGGTTCTTCAGATCGGTATGCAAGACGATTCGCCTCCCAGATCTAGCCCGGCGAAATCACGTAGTGCACCGAGCGCTCGCGAAGTAGGGAGGGCTGCTCCGCAGGTGGCTCCTCCTGCCGGCTCCCCGCGGTCTTCCAGTCGCTCGCATCTCCGCCGATCTGATAGTCGCTCGCCCACCGGATCTTCTTGGATTGATTGTTCCGAGGTGGCGTCACGCGGAGGAAGCCCCTCACTTTACCGACGTCCTCGACCGGAACTAGATAAACGGCCATCGTCTCCGGGCAGTACACACCGAAGAAGTCGGCTTGCCCGCGATAGTGCTGTCGCTTGAAGTCGCGGTCCGGCTTGTTCGGATGGTGGTAGCTGCTGCTGCATGCATGGAAGCCGATCCTCCCGCGCCGCAGGCGTCCTGTCTTGCATTGGATCCGCAGGAATCCGCCCTCGGCCGTTTCTGCGACCAGGTCGTATCTCTGGTTCTCGCCGAACGGCAACAGCACCGAGTCGTACACCTCCATCAGGCGCGCCAACACATGAGCTGTCGTCCGGTCGCCGAGGACCTTGGTGTGCTTCACAGTTGTCTCGTCCATGCGAAGCACCATAAATGCCACCACCGACAACAACGTCCGGCCGTAAGCTTCGCGGATGTATCCGGTGACGCTGACCGGCGCGCACATAACGTTGCGCGAGCTCCGTGCCGGCGATCTCGACGCCCTCCACACGTATGCGTCCGACGAAGAGGTCATGCGCTACCTCACCGGGCGCACCTTCGACCGCGCCGAAGAGCAGGTGTACCTGGACGGCGTCATCGCGCACGCGCGCTCGACCGATCGCACCCAGTACGTCCTCGGCGTCGAGGTCAACGACGAACTCGTCGGGACGGCGCGCATCGGCATCGCCGACGCCGCGAACGAGCGCGGAGACATCGGCTACGTGCTCCAGCGCGCTCAGTGGCGCAAGGGATACACGACAGAGGCCGCCGCCCTGCTCATCCGGTTCGGTTTCGAGCACCTCGGCCTGCACCGCATCTTCGCAACCTGCGATCCACGCAACACCGCTTCCGCCCGCGTGCTCGAGAAGGCGGGCATGACTCTGGAAGGCAAGATGCGCCACGACGTCAAGCGCCCGGAGGGGTGGCTCGATTCGGTTCTGTACGCGATCGTGAAC
>JBKJXT010000194.1:0-5103 GCA_046716205.1 Actinomycetota bacterium | reverse complement strand
AGCCGCACGTCGTGCGCAACGACGCCATCACCCTTGACGACGTCCGCGAGTTCGGCCCCGACGGCATCGTCATCTCTCCGGGCCCCGGCACGCCCGAGAACGCGCGCGACATCGGCATCTCCAACGACCTGATCCGGGAATTCGGTCCGACCGTGCCGACGCTCGGCGTCTGTCTTGGACATCAGTGCATCGGTTACGTCTTCGGCGCGAAGGTCGTGCGCGCGCCCGAGCTACTCCACGGCAAGGTCTCGCAGATCTATCACCGCGGCGAAGGTGTGCTGGACGGCTTGCCGATCCCGTTCGAAGCCACGCGGTACCACTCCCTGATCCTAGAGCGCGCCAGTCTCCCGCACGAGCTCAAGGTCACCGCAGAGACACACGACGAGATGGTCATGGCCGTGCGTCATCGCACCTACCCGATCGAAGGCGTCCAGTTCCACCCAGAGTCGGTGCTGACGACCGAAGGCATGCGGCTCCTGCGGAACTTCCTCAAGCGATGCGCGCAGGTGCCGGCCTAGGGCGAAGATGATGGAGACTCCGATGCCGTCGGCGTCTCCGACGGAGTGGGCTCCGGTGATTCTTCGGGTTGGCGTGCGACGAAGATCGTGACGGTCGAACCGCGCCGCCGCTCCTCGCCGCCGCTCGGGTTCTGCCGGCAGACCCGGCCGACCTCCTGATCGCATTCCGGACTCTGGTCGACCTCGATCGGCTGCACCTTGAACCCGGCGTTCTCTAGCGCGCGCGTCGCGTCCTGCTGCCGGTCGCCGATCACGTTGGGGACCTCAGATGGCGACGGGCCGTTCGAGACCACGAGGTCAACCTTCGTTCCCTTGGGAGCGGTGGCTTCGGCGGGCGGCTTCTGATCCATCACAAGACCTGCCCGCACCGTCTCGCTGTAGCGGTAATCCACGTCACCGACCTCGAAGCCGGCCTTCTTGAGCGACGCGCGCGCGTCACTCAGCGACTTCTCGCGCACATCGGGGATCGTGAACGTCTGCGGCCCCTTCGAGGTCGCAAGCTTCACGACGGAGCCCTTCTCTAACTCCTTCACGTCGGCGGGCGAGGGTTCCTGAACCGCCACGAGCCCTTGGTCCACCTTGCTGCTGAATACGGTGTCGAGGAACTCGACCTTGAAACCGCGCCGCTCGAGCGTCTGCTGCGCCTTGCTGGGCGACTGGCCGATCACGTCCGGATAGGCGACCTTCTCGGAGCCGCCGACGAGTCCGATGAACGCCCATGCCGCCACGCCGAGGATCGCGAGCACGATCAATGCGAGCAGCAACATGCCCGTCCGTCGCCGCTGATCTTCCTCGTTGCGCATGTGGCCCACGCCGACCGGACGCGGTCCGCGCTCCAACACCACGGTCTCGTCCGACAGCACGTCGATCATGCCGGTCGCATCGGTGAGTACCGGCGTCGCTTCGACCGGGCGTCCGTGCAGGGCGCGCAGAAGGTCCTCGCGCATCTCTTGTGCCGACTGGTAACGATTCGCGGGGTTCTTCGCGAGCGCCTTCATCACGATCGACTCGAGCGCCTGCGGAACGTCGGGGTTGATGCGCGACGCCGGGATCGGCGCTTCCTTCACGTGCTTGTACGCGATCGCGACCGCCGACGAGCCGGTGAACGGAACGGTGCGGGTCAGCATCTCGTAGAGCACGACACCGAGCGAGTACAGGTCGCTGCGAGCGTCGACCGGCTGGCCTTGCGCCTGCTCGGGAGAGAAGTACTGCGCCGTCCCCAGCACCTGGGCGGTCTGTGTCACGGTCTCGCCGCTGACGGCGCGCGCGATCCCGAAGTCGGTGACCTTTACGCCACCGGTCGGCGTCACCATGATGTTGGCGGGCTTGATGTCGCGGTGGACGATCCCGTGGGCGTGCGCGAACGACAGGCCCGCGCACACGTCGGCACCAACCTCGGCGACGCGCTCCGGCAATATCGGGCCTTCTTCGCGGATCACGTCGCGCAGCGTCCGGCCCTCGACGTACTCCATGACGATGTAGTGCGTGCCGTCGTCCGCGCCCGTGTCGTACACGCTGACGATGTTGGGGTGGTTCAGCGCGGCAGCGGATTGGGCTTCGCGACGGAAGCGCTCGATGAAATGCGGGTCGCCGGAGAACTGGGTGAGCAACGTCTTGACCGCGACGGTCCGCCCCAGGACGCGGTCGCGCCCGAGGAACACCGTGGCCATGCCTCCGGCGCCGAGCTGATCGGACAGCTCGTAGCGGTCGGAAAGTGCGTTTTCGACGTTGCTCACGTGCGGAAGCTCCTAGCGTCTGGGGCGAGGACGGTTCGAACCGTACAGCATCAATCCCTCTTCTTCTCGTCGCGCAAGACCTTCTCAACGATGGCACGTGCGATCGGTCCGGCGACGCGGCCGCCGGTCGCCTCGCCTCGCAGATCCCCTCCGTTCTCGACGACCACCGCAACGGCGATCGTGTCCGAGAAGGCGACGAACCACACGTGCGGTGGCTGACCCTTGATGCCGGTCTGCGCGGTTCCGGTCTTGCCGCCGATCCTTCCGAGCGAGAGGTTGAAGTTCGCGGCGCGCCCGGTGCCGAAGCGCATCACCCCGTAGAGCATGTCCTTCAGCTGGCGCGCGACCGTCTTGCTGTAGATCGGCCTGGACAGCTGCGGCTTGGTTCGTTGGATCAGCTTGTTGTCCGGATCGAGGATGCGGTCCACGAGGTAGGGCTTGGGGACGCGGCCGTCGTTGGCTACCGTCGCCACGACACGAGCCATCTGCAGCGGCGTGACGCCGACGCTTTGCTGGCCGATCCCCGAGTACCCGGTCGCGGGCCGAGACAGCTGGTCTGGGCCGAGGCACCCGAGGCCCGGGTTGGCGATAAGACAACTCTGGGTCGCGGGGATGTCGAAGTCGGGCTCGACGTTGAGGCCGAACTTCGTCGCCATCGCGTGGAACTTCCGCGCGCCGACCCGCATCGCAATTTGCGCGAAGGTGGTGTTGCACGACACCCGCATCCCTTGCTGCATCGAGATGCGGCCACCGCCGGCGCACGATCCCCCGCTGAAGTTGCGCAGACGCAGGTTCGTGTCGGGGAGGTCGAGCGTGCGCGGGTTCGAAAACGTCGTCGTCGACCGCATCCCGTTCGAGAGCCCGGCGGCGGCGGTCACGATCTTGAACGTTGATCCCGGTGGGTACCGCTCCTGAGCGGCGCGGTTGCGCATCTGGCGGCGCGGGTCCCGCTCGAGCCTCTGCTTCGGGGTGCGACACCCGTTCTGGATCTTGCGGGTGATCACGTTCGGGTCGTAGCCGGGATTCCCCCACAACGCCAGGATGGCGCCGGTCTTCGGGTTGATGGCCGCGACACCTCCCCGCTGGCGGCCGAGCGCTTTGCGCGCGAGCCGCTGCAGGTCCGGCCGGATCGTGAGACGCAGGTTGTTGCCGACGGGTTCGCGCCCCAGCAACTCGTCCCAGAACGTGTCGGTCGTGAGCGGCTTCTGGCCGTACAGGTAGTCGCTGTAGGTGTTCTCGATACCGGAGGCACCACAGAAGATCGAGGACGTGAAGAAGCCGGTGATGTGTCCCATGAGGGTGCGTTGTGGGTAGACGCGCCGACACGTATCCACCTCGTCGTCGGCCGGCACCGACTGGGCCAGTAGGGTGCCGTCCGCCGCGACGATCGTGCCGCGTTTGGTCCCACGCCGCTCCAGGCCCGCGCGGTGGTTGCCCGGGTGCGACGAGAGATCCGTCGACCGCGCGACCTGCACGACGTTGAGGTTGACGAGCAGCGCGACGAACACAAGTCCGATCACCAGCGCGATCTTGCGGATAGACGAGTTCATGTGGACGGCTCCGTGTCGGACACGCGCATCAACAACGCGATGAGGATGAAGTTGGCCAGGATGCTCGACCCTCCGTAGGAGACGAACGGCAGCGTGATGCCGGTGAGCGGGAACAGCCTCGAGACGCCGCCCATGATCAACAGGCCCTGCAGCGCGATGATCGACGTGAGGCCGACAGCGAGCAGGGTCCCGAAGCCGTCCCGAGAGCGCAACGCGATGTGGAAGCCTCGTGCGGCGATCAACCCGAAGAGCAACAGGATCGCCGTTGTCCCGAGGAAGCCGAGCTCTTCGCCGATCGCGGCGAAGATGAAGTCCGTCGGCAGCGTGCCCGAGGCGAGGCCGGGGTCGATCAGCTCGGGATGTCCACGCGCGATCCCCACGCCGGTGAACCCGCCCGTGCCTAGCGCGAACGCCGACTGGGCGATCTGGCGGCCGCTGTCGTTGATCGTCTTCCACGGGTCGAGCCAGTCGTTCACGCGCGCGCTCACGTGCGCGAAGGTCTTCATAGCGAAGACGACGCCGCCGGCGAACAACCCGAGACCGGCCAGCGCGTACACCGCTCGCGCCGTCGCCGCGTACATCGTCACGACGAACAGCGCGAAGAACAGCAGCGAGGAACCGAGGTCCTTCTGATAGAACATGACCGCCAGCGAGATGCCCCACGCCAGCACCAAGGGACCGAAGTGCCGCGGCGCGGGCAGGCCGACGCGCCAGACGCGGAACGACGTGATCGTCATCACCTCGCGCTTGACGGCAAGGTAGCCGGCGCAGAACAACGCGAGCACGATCTTCGCGACCTCCGCCGGCTGGAACGACGCGGGCCCGAGGTCGATCCACAGGCGCGCGCCGTTGACCTCGCGCCCGATGTTCGGGATCGCAGGCAGCATCAGCAGCGCGATGCCGAGGACCATGAACGAGTATCGGAATTGCTCGAGGCGGCGATGGTCGCGCACCACGACGAGCGTGATGACGAACGCGGCGATGCCGACCGCGATCCATCCGAGCTGTGGTGAGGCGAGTTTCGGGTCGAGACGACGGACCATCCCGTACCCGAAGCCGGCCAGCAAGATCGCGATCGCATAGATCAACGGGTCGGCATTGGGCGCGAACCGCCGGATCGCGAAGTGGCCGCCGAGCGCCATCCCCGCGAACACCACGCCGACGCGCAGGACTTCGCCGCTCACCTGGCTTGCGTACGCGAGGTCGGTGAGGGCCACCGTTCCGACCGCGATGATGATCGACAGGATCAGCAAGCTGAGCTCGGCATTGCGCGGCCTCATGTCGAGCTCCCCGTTGGAG
>JBKJXT010000193.1:0-3345 GCA_046716205.1 Actinomycetota bacterium | reverse complement strand
GTAAAGGGCATGCGCGACACCGGTTCCCCATTTCTCGGGTACGACGGCGATCGAATCGAAGATGGAACCGATCTAGACGGCGGTGCCTACGATCTGATCATCGTCATCGAAGACCCAGCAGGCTCGGTCGCGATGCGAGAGGTTCTCTCGCCATCGCTCCATCACTTCTTCAGCGGGGAAGGCGAATCGATCAGGCGGAAAGATGTGCGGGAATGCTGCGAGATCGGCAGCCTTTTGTACGGAGAAGCATGCGTTCAGATCGTCGAACCGCGCTGGGCGGATGCGATCATTCACGGTCTCCACCTGCCCGGTGGAGACCGTCGCGACGGGATCGGCCGTCTTGTGCCCGGACTGAATCGCGACGGGTTTCTCGAAGGTCATTCGATCGATGGAGTCCTCGGTGCGTTCCATTGCTCCGCAAGTCTGACACCACCTTCCCCCCTGTCGTCTCGGGTCATCACAGGACCCCGCTTATTGGTTGATGTGAGCGATCAAGCGTGTGATGGGATCTTCTTCACGATCCGCTCGTGGTGGGCGAGGACGCCCCTCATTCGCAAGACGGGCCCCATGGGTAGGTTCTACGCTAGACGTACGGAAACCGCCCTTATTCAAGCAGCCGCTGGTACGGACGAGGTAGATATCGATGAGCTTCGATCCCTTCACGCTTCCGGTCCATCCGGCCGTGGTGCACTTCCCGGTGGCGATGCTTTCCGCCGCATGGGTCTGCTTGGTCTTGCGATACTTAACCGGCAAGGCTCACTGGGATCAGCGGTCGCGCCTGTTCGAGGTGATCGGCGTTGCGGCGCTGCCGGTGGTGATCGGTGCCGCCTTCATCGATACCGCGGGCGTCGAGTTCATCGCCCGGCCACGGTGGGACAAGCCATTGATCTGGCACGCGGTCATCGCCAGCGCCGCCGCCGTCACGTTCACGACCCACTACCTGTGGCGACGCGCGCGACCGCTTCCGGCGCCCGGCCGCGCTGCGGTGCTGGACCTCGGGTTGGCGACAACAGGGCTGTGGCTGCTCGTCGTCGCCGGGCTGATCGCTGGCGAGATGGTGTACGGAACATGAAGCGCACCGGGATGGGTCTCGCCGCGACCGCGGCGACCGCGCTGTTGCTCGTGCTGCCCGCATGGTCCGCCGTCCGCGGCGTATCCGTCGGCGACTTCTACTACCTCGACGAGGCGACTGGGAGCTCCACCAAGATCGTCGCCAACGAGGGCGACCAGCTCCGGTTCAAGATCGCCGAGGATGGCAACGCAGTCCCCCACACCGTGGAAGTCGACGAGCTCGGCATCCACTCCGGGTCTCTTCAACTCGGAGAGACCTACACCACACCCAAGCTCAGTAAGGCCGGGACGTTCCGGTTGTACTGCAAGCCCCACAACCGCCGCGGGCACGAGACGACGCTGGTCGTCCAGGCGTCGGCTCCTGAACCCTCTCCCACGCCAACCTCGAGCGGCGGCGGGGGATCGGGTTCCGGCTCGGGCTCGACCGGCTCGAAGATCGGCTCGACGAAGAAGACCTCAACGGCGAGCGGTTCGCCGTCGCCAAGCCTCACCGCCCGGACCGACAAGGCAGAGCCATCTCCCACCGAATCCGCCGCGCCCATAGGCCGGGGAACGCTGGACCCTTCCGAGCAGGTCGCGCTCGCGCCGGATCCCAACTCGCTGTCCGGCATCCTGGGCCGGCCACCGACTGAACGCGGACCATGGACCCGTTCGCTCGGACTGGCGATCCTGGCGCTGCCGATCCTGGCCGGCGTCGCCGCCATTGCACTGTGGATGTCACGCCGACATGTCGCCTCGAGCCAGCGCCCAGGCGACTGATAGCACCGGGGCAGAAGCTACGGAAGGAACCCCGGCATCACGCAGTGAATCAATCCTGTGTGGCTCCACTGGCCACTCGACGATGAACAGACACGGCGGATACATCCGGCCACGCCGGGCGAGCGTGCTCGCGGCGGTGCTGGTTCCGCTCGTGCTGAGCGTCATCCCGCCCGCCGCACGCGCAACCCCAACCGTCCACGAAGTGGCGGCGGCGACCAACTACTACGAACCGTCGGTCGTGCACGCGGCCGCGGGAGACACCATCCGCTGGCGCGTCACCGAAGGCAGCCACGACGTCGCCACCTACGGCGGAAACGCGAGTTTCCAGTCCTCCCAGATGACCCGAGCGAGCCTGCCCTACGAGCATGCCTACCAAGGCGGGGTGATCCTGTATAGGTGCACGCCGCATTCGTCCATCTCCTCGAGTGGACCGTGCGTGGGGATGTGCGGAGCGATCACCGACCGGACCTCAGCGCCGCAAGCTCCGATCATCACCTACCCCACACACGGCGCGGTGCTCGATACAGCCACGGTTGCCTTCGCAGGAACGGGCGAAGCATGGACGACGGTGCGGCTCACGAAGAACGCGAAGCTTCTGGCCGAAGCTCTCGTGAGAGCCGATGGCACTTGGCGAGCAGGCGTGCGCCTCCAACGCGGAAACCACACCGTGACCGCGCGCGCCTATACCGTCGACGGGACGCCCAGTGACTCCTCAGCGACGGTCACCTTCAACGTCTCCACCGAGAGCGCCGACACCATCCGACCAGTCGTGCGAGTCATCAGCGACAGCGTCTTGATCTCGGTCGGGGAAGCGCGATTAGACGGCCTCGCCACCGACAACGTCGCCGTCGCAGCCGTCTGGGTCGAGGTCTACGATTGGGAGCATCGGCTGGTCGCGACGGCTCCGGCGACGTGTCCGAGCTGCCCCGCCCCCAGCGTCGCCTGGACCGCGCGCATCGCGTTGCCGCCAGGCCTGTACATGCTGTATGCGGTCGCAGAAGACACGGGATCACCGGCCAACCGCTCTGTCCCGGCGGAGCCCACCCATGTGTTGGTCCTCCCCGCTCCGTGAAGTGACTGCCTACACCTCCGCCAGCGGGTTGCCGATGGGTCCTGGTGATGACTCGAACGCGTTCGGAACGGGGTCAGCCCAACCGCGGGCGGCGCCTGCGAAGCTGAGGCCGGCCGGGCAACGCGGCGATCAACGGCTCAAGGAGGCCCGTCACTTCGGCCGGTGTCGGACGTGCGGTCGGATCCCTGTCTAGGCATCCCATGATCACATTGGCTAGCGCCGGGGGCGTTCGAGCAGGCAGCGGCTCGGCGGCTTCGGTGAGCTGAGGGTACTCCGCCGGCGGTGAACGCCGGACGCAAAGCGCTTCGTGCAGGGTCGCGCCCAGCGCCCAGATGGCTTGGGGCTCATCGACACACCATACGGTTGCGGGCGGGTCCTCACGCGCAGAGAGGGGCGCAGGCGCCCCTCTCTGAACTTGAGCTCGAGCAGTACTAGTCCTCGTC
>JBKJXT010000192.1:0-4091 GCA_046716205.1 Actinomycetota bacterium | reverse complement strand
CGGGGTTTGTGGGGGCGCGCTTTGGGGGCGGGCCCGCGGGTCGGGGTGTCCCCCCGCCGGGGGCGCGACGGCGTCGCGCCTGTCCTGTTGGCGTTCTTCGCGGCGGGGTTCCTCCCCTACGTCGCCGCCGACCTCGTCGATCGACCTGTCTTCCTGTTCTACGCGACACCGCTCGTGCCGTTCCTCGTCCTCACGGTCGTGCACGTCTGGGCGCGCCTGGTCGGCGCGTTCCCCGGCGCGGTGGTGGTTCCGATCGCGTACACCGTGCTGGCGGCCGCAACCTTCGCGTACTTCTACCCGGTGCTGAGCGCGTGGCCATTGTCCACCAGCGGCTGGCTTGGATGGCGGGCTCGGATGTGGCTCGGGTGGGACTGCACGGTCTCGGACCGGATCAAGATCTTCTGTTGGATCTGAGGTCCTCCGCGCTGATCCGGCACGGGACGTCGCGCGCCGGATCGATCTCGCGGCCAAGACCGACCCGGCGCGACGCGCACGGACATGCTGTGGTACTGATTCGACCCCTTCGCCTCTTTCTCCTGCTTTGCCCGATGTCAGCTTGACGCCCGAGAATGCACCGTTCTGTCCCTTTGCAGGGAGCGTGGCCGGCAGCGGCGAATCGAACGGCATGCGAACTCGATTCCTTTGCTTCGTTATCGCCTCGAGCCTCATCACCCCTGCCGGGGCGCTCGCCGCCACCGCGACATCCAACGCGGGCGTCACCGCGGTCATCGGCCCCAACCGCATCTCGCTGGGCAACGGGATCGTCGAGCGGGTCTGGTCCCCGACCGCGGTCACCACGACCAGCGTCGGTCGCATCGGCGCTGCATTCACCTACCCCCACGACGACTTCGCGCTCCTGTTGGACGGGATCCGGATCAGCAGTGGGTCGCTGCCCGTCCAGTCCGTCGCTGCACGCGCCGTTGATGGCGGCGTCGCGGTCGAGTGGGTGCTAGGCGCGCCCGCAGGCGCGCAGGTCCGCCGGACCGTCGAGGCCTACGAAGGCATCGCGGGCTTCAAGAGCCAAACCGTGATCGAGTCCCTCGCGCCGCTGCCGCTCAGCGGCTACACCCTGGACGAGGTCGGCGCCGGGTTCACCGACGAGCGGGGCCTGAACCTGTATCCGGCCGGGTCACAGGTGCATGCCTTCCGCGCAGGCGGAGACTGGCGGACCGACGCGGGCTGGAACCCGCCGTCGATCGGCGACCCGCACACCGGCGACTGGCGCGCAACCACCGCCGGCGACACCGACGGAACGGTTTCCGCGCCGGGCGAATGGCTCTCGGTCGGGCTCATGGGACCCGGAGGGCGCGTCGCGATGGTCAGCGAGCGACGCGACTATGCGTCATCGCGGATGTCGTTCACCGGGATGGTCCCCGACGGCCTGGACGAGCGCAGCGTGGCGCGCGCCGAGGTCGACTTCTCGCGTGACGTCGTCTACCTCGGCCCCTTCGAGGAGGCCGGGCACATCGAGAACCCGGGTCCCGGACCGGCGCGCCACCGAGTGGTCCAGGGAACCCTCGCCCTCGAGCCCGCGTTCACGATCTTTCCGGCCGACGCCGACGACGAGGGGTGGCAGTTCCACAAGTACATCTCGCGTCACCGCCATGGCGACTACGACAAGCGCGTGATGTTCAACTCCGACGGCGTGGACTCGAACCTGATCTCGACCGGCGCCAAGGACGACATGAACTTCGAACGGTTCGAGAAGATCCTGCCCGCGGTGCGCGAAGTCGGCTTCGACACCTTCATCTTCGACGACGGGTGGATGGCGCGCTCCGGCGACTGGTGCCCCGACTCCGAGCCCACGCCGCCGGGCACCCCGCGCAAAGAGGAGTGCACCGAGCCGCGGTGGGACGGCGTCGCGGGGTCGAAGTTCCGCCCGCGGTTCCCCGACGACCACTTCGGCAGGGTGAACGAGCTTCTGGCCGGCGACCCGAACACCCCCGAGGATGACATCAAGCTCGGCCTGTGGATGAACCCGATGGAGTTCAACCCCGCGTCGGTCGCCTACCGCACGAACCCGCAGTGGGCGTGCGCGCCAGTCGGACACGCGCTCGCGGGCTACAACACGATCGAGCCGAACTCGTCATCGAACGAGGCTGGCCTCGGCGTGTGGAACCCGGTCGCATGGGGCATCCACCCGGACACCGGCGAACCGATGCAGTTCATCACCTACCTGGAGGGCAGGATCCGGCGCGCCGTCGAGGAGTACAAGGCGACCTACTTCAAGTTCGACTTCCTCGCGTGGGTGGACTGCGGCGGCGCGTACCCCGTCGACCTGTACGGCTATCACGATTCGTTCGTGGACATGGTTGATCGCTTGATCGCCAGCTACCCCGACGTGCTGTTCACGATCGACGAGACCAACGACTACCGCATGTTCCCGTTCGAATCGACCAACCGCGGCGCGACCTGGTTCGCGAACGGTGGTCCGGACAACCACGACTTGCTGCACAACGTCTGGAACCTCTCGCCGTTCGTACCCGGCTATGCACTGGGACAGCGCTCGTTCTCCAAGCGCCCGCACACGCCGGCTGCGATCGGCACGGCGATGGCTGCCACGTTGCTCGGCCACATCACGTTCTCGTTCCCGATCGACCTCGACAACAACATAACGGCGGCGGATCGCGCCGAGACGCGCAAGTGGGTGGACTTCTACCACGCCAACAGCGACATCGCCGGGATGACCTATCCGCTCCTGGGTGACCCGAAAGCCAAGCAGTGGACGGCTCTGCAGTCATGGAACGGTGACGAGGCCGAGGGCTGGCTGCTCGCGTTCAACCAGACGAGCACCGAGGTATCCAAGAGCATCTCGCTGCGAGGCCTTGGCCTCATCGACGGCGACACGTCCTACAAGCTGAATCGGATCGATCCTGCTACCGGATCGTCCGTGGTGACGTTGACGACGGCGGCCGGGCTGCGCGACGCCGGGATCGACGTGACGATCGGTGCGCCGAACGGCTACGCGATCTACAAGATCGAACGCGCCTAGGTCCTACGCGAGGCCGCGGATCCGGCAGGCGTAGCCGAAGTCGGGGTGCGGCTGTGTCCCGGCGCGCATGGGATTAAGCGACGGAGCGAGCACCGTCGGCGCGCCCGCGCCGCTGGTGACCTTCAGGACCTCGATACCGCGCGCCTGGTCGAGGATGTAGAAGAAGCCCGCGCGGTAATAGGCCGCGAACGCCACGCTGGCGACCGGCATGTAGTAGCCGATCTGACGGATGTTGCGCGGATCGCTGATGTCGACGAAGCGTGTCCCCTGCTCGTACCAGCCGACCGCGACGATGTTGTTCCCGGGACTGGAGAAGTAATGAGCAGAGCAGGTCGCAGCCACCGGCTTGCGGGTCAGATCGCCCACGGTGCCCTGGCCGACGTGGAAGTCGTCGAGCTTGGAGAACTTGGTGACGCCGTTGATGACCGCGTAGCGCCCGGTCTGGAAGCGACCGTCGTCGGAGCACAAGCCGTTGTCGACGTTCAGCCAGTTCTCCTCGGTCACCAGGATCAACTCTCCCGTGCGAACGGTGCCGTCGTCGGCGGTGGTGCGCGGCTTCCATTGTGCAGCGTTGGGCCGCAGTGAGTTGTGAAGGATGAAGTTGTTGTGGAACGCACCCGTCGTGCCGTTCGGGCGCGACGCGATCAGCGTCGGCGCGGCCGGGTTCGCCGTGGTGTAGCCGAACAATCCGCTGCCCGCCGAGATCCACGCGACGCCGGCAGCGTCGACCTGCACGTCGTGGGTCTGCCCCCGAACGGGAAGCTGGAACTCGCCGACCTCGCGGACGTTCGCCGGATCCCGCAGATCGACGACGTACACGGTGCTCTCCCCGGCGAGCCAGGCGTAGGAACAGTTGTTGATACACGACACGGTATGCCCGGCGCGCACCGCCTGCGCATCCTTCAGGATCGGCGTGAGGGGGTTCGACACGTCGATGACGTAGAGCATGTTGGGGATGCCGAACACGTGGTCGCCCGCGATGAGCAGGATCTCACCGTTCGTATCGACGTCCTCGTTCTGGTAGTGCGGGAGCTCGAGCGCGCCCTGCGGCACGGGCAGGCCGTCCGTGCCGATCTTGAAGATGCGCAGACCGGTGAGC
>JBKJXT010000191.1:0-7652 GCA_046716205.1 Actinomycetota bacterium | reverse complement strand
CACATCGACGCCGGCAAGACGACTACGACCGAACGCATCCTTTATTACACGGGACGCACCTACAAGATCGGCGAGGTCCACGAAGGCACCGCGGTCATGGACTGGATGGTCCAGGAGCAGGAGCGCGGCATCACGATCACGTCCGCCGCGACCACCTGCCAGTGGAAAGACCACTGGATCAACATCATCGATACGCCCGGCCACGTGGACTTTACCGTCGAGGTCGAGCGCAGCTTGCGCGTGCTCGACGGCGCGGTCGCCGTCTTCGACGCCGTCGCCGGGGTCGAGCCGCAATCCGAGCCGGTGTGGCGCCAGGCCGACCGCTATCAGGTCCCTCGCATCTGCTTCGTGAACAAGATGGACCGCGTCGGCGCGGACTTCTTCCGGACCGTGGACATGATCCGCGACCGGCTCGGCTCACACCCGCTGCCGATCCAGCTCCCGATCGGTTCGGAGGAGAACTTCCGCGGCGTGATCGACCTCGTCTCGATGGAGGCGCACATCTGGCCCGAGGGCAAGGAGGGCAAGGGCGTCGAGTGGGACGTCGTGCCGATCCCCGAGGACATGCAGGGTCTGGTCGACCATTGGCGCCACGAGCTATTCGAGGGCCTCGCCGACTACGACGAAGAGGTCATGGACGCCTACATCGGCGGCGCCGAGCCGACCCAGGAGCACATGGCTTCCGCGCTGCGCGCCGCGACGTTGTCGGGCAAGGCGACCCCCGTGCTCTGCGGCACCGCATTCAAGAACAAGGGCGTGCAGCAGTTGCTGGACGCGGTTGTCGCGTACCTGCCGTCCCCGCTGGATGTCCCCGCGATCGCCGGCACGCTGCCCAACGGTGAGCCCGCGTCGCGCGACACCGCGGACGACGCGCCCTTCAGCGCGCTCGCGTTCAAGATCGCCGCGGATCCCTACGTCGGCAAGCTCACGTACTTCCGCGTGTACTCCGGGACGCTGAGGGCCGGCACGCACATCCAGAACTCGACCAAGGACCGCAAGGAGCGCATCGGGCGCATCCTGCAGATGCACGCCAACCACCGCGAGGACAAAGACGCGGCGTTCGCCGGCGACATCGTCGCGGCGATCGGGCTCAAGCACACCACGACCGGTGACACGCTGTGCGACCCGGACAAGCCCGTCGTGCTCGAGTCGATGACGTTCCCGGTCCCGGTCATCTCGGTCGCGATCGAACCGAAGACCAAGGTCGATCAGGAACGCCTGTCCAAGTCGCTCAGCGCGCTCGCAGAAGAAGACCCGACCTTCCAGGTGCGCAGCGACGAAGAAACCGGCCAGACCGTGATCAGCGGCATGGGCGAGCTGCACCTTGACGTCCTTGTCGATCGCCTCAAGCGCGAGTTCAAGGTCGATGCGAACGTCGGCAAGCCGCAGGTCGCCTACCGCGAGACGATCGCGAAGCCCGTGCTCGAGCACCAGCACCGCTTCGTGCGTCAGACCGGTGGCAAGGGCATGTTCGCGGTCGTCGAGCTCTCGATCGAGCCGACGGGCCCCGGTGGCGGCTTCGAGTTCGTCAACAAGATCAGGGGCGGCACCATCCCCAACGAGTACGTCCCCGCCATCGACGAGGGCGTACAAGAGGCGATGGAGTCGGGCGTGCTCGCCGGCTATCCGATGGTGGATATCCGCGTCACGCTGGTCGACGGCAAGTTCCACGACGTCGACTCCTCGGAGATGGCATTCCGCATCTGCGGTTCGATGTGCTTCAAGGAGGCGGCGCGCAAGGCGACACCGGCGCTGCTCGAGCCGATCATGGAGCTCGAGGTCGTGACGCCGGAGACCAACATGGGTGACGTCATCGGCGACATCACTGCTCGTCGCGGTCGTATCGAGCGCATGGAGCCGCGCGGCAACGCGCAGGTGATCCGCGCACGCGTGCCATTGGCTGAGATGTTCGGCTACGTGACCGACCTGCGGTCCAAGACCCAAGGGCGCGCCACGTCGACCATGCAGTTCCACTCGTACGAACAGGTTCCGAAGAGCATCGCAGAAGAGATCGTGGCGAAGGTCCGAGGCGAGTAACAGACACGAAAGACGTCGAGAGAGCGCTCTCGAGGGGAGGAAGTAATGGGCAAGCAGAAGTTCGAACGGAACAAGCCGCACGTGAACATCGGCACCATCGGTCACATCGACCATGGCAAGACCACGCTGACCGCGGCTATCACGAAGACGCTGTCCGAGAAGGGCTTCGCGGACTTCACCCCGTTCGACCAGATCGACAAGGCTCCCGAGGAGCGCGAGCGCGGTATCACCATCTCGATCGCCCACGTCGAGTACCAGACCGACAACCGCCACTACGCGCACGTCGACTGCCCCGGTCACGCCGACTACATCAAGAACATGATCACCGGCGCGGCGCAGATGGACGGCGCGATCCTGGTGGTCGCTGCGACCGACGGCCCGATGCCCCAGACGCGCGAGCACGTGCTGCTTGCGCGCCAGGTCGGCGTTCCCTACATCGTCGTCGCGATGAACAAGTGCGACATGGTCGACGACCCGGAGCTCCTCGACCTCGTCGAGATGGAAGTCCGCGAGCTCCTCAGCAACTACGAGTTCCCGGGTGACGACGTTCCGGTCGTTCGCATCTCCGCGCTGAAGGCGCTCGAGGGAGACGAAGAGGCCAAGGCGGGGATCCTCGAGCTGATGGCCGCGTGTGACAGCGCCATCCCCGAGCCCGTCCGCGACGTCGACAAGCCGTTCCTGATGTCCATCGAGGACGTCTTCTCGATCACCGGCCGCGGCACCGTCGTGACCGGCCGTGTCGAGCGTGGCGTGCTCAACAAGATGGAAGAGGTTGAGATCGTCGGTCTGCAGGACAAGCCGACCAAGACGACTGCGACCGACCTTGAGATGTTCCGCAAGCTCCTGGACAACGTGCAGGCGGGCGACAACGTCGGCGTGCTCGTGCGTGGTATCGACAAGGAAGCGGTGCAGCGCGGACAGGTGCTCGCCAAGCCCGGCTCGATCACGCCGCACACGCAGTTCGACGCACAGGTGTACGTGCTGTCGAAGGAGGAAGGCGGCCGTCACACGCCGTTCTTCAACAACTACCGTCCGCAGTTCTACTTCCGGACCACCGACGTCACCGGCGCGATCAAGCTGCAGGAAGGCGTCGAGATGGTCATGCCGGGCGACAACACGACGATGCAGGTCGAGCTCATCCAGCCCATCGCGATGGAGGAAGGTCTCCGCTTCGCGATCCGCGAGGGTGGACGCACCGTCGGCGCCGGTCGCGTCACCAAGATCATCAAGTAAGAGAGGCGAGAGAGCGTGGCTTCGCAACAGAAGATCCGTATCCGGTTGAAGGCCTATGACCACGAGGTCATCGACCAAACCGCGCGCAAGATAGTGGACACCGCACAGCGCACGGGCGCATCGGTGGCCGGGCCGGTTCCGCTCCCAACCGAGCGGACGATCTGGTGCGTCATCCGCTCTCCGCACAAGGACAAGGACAGCCGTGAGCATTTCGAGATGCGGACACACAAGCGGCTGATCGACATCCTCGATCCGACGCCGAAGACGGTCGACACGCTCCAGCGACTCGACCTTCCCGCCGGCGTCGACATCGAGATCAAGCTCTAGAGGCTGACTGACATGGGCGATGTGAAAGCGATCCTCGGTGAGAAGCTGGGCATGACCCAGATCTTCAGCGAGGACGGAAGAGCGATCCCGGTCACCGTCGTACAGGCGGGGCCGTGTGTCGTCGCGCAGGTACGCACGCAGGAGCGGGACGGGTACGCGGCCGTCCAGCTCGGATTCGGCGAGAAGAAGGAATCGCGCGTTAACAAGCCGATGAAGGGCCACTTCGCGAAGTCCGGCGTCGCGCCGGTGCGCCACCTCGTGGAGTTCCGCACCGACGACGCCGCTTCCTACGAGGTCGGCTCTTCGGTCACGGTCGAGCGATTCACCGCCGGCGAGCACGTCGACGTTGTCGGCGTGTCCAAGGGCAAGGGCTTCGCCGGTGTCATGAAGCGGCACAACTTCGCCGGCAAGGAAGACTCGCATGGAACCCAGCGCAAGCACCGCTCTACCGGCTCGATCGGTGCCGGCACGACGCCTGGTCGCGTGTTCAAGGGCATGAAAGGTCCGGGGCACATGGGCCACGAGCGCACCACGGTGCTTTCGCTCGAAGTCGTCGAGACCGACCTCGAGCGCAACCTGCTGTTGATCAAGGGCGCGATCCCTGGTCCCAACGGCGGGCTCATCATGATCCGCAACGCTGTGAAACGGACGGTGAAGTGATGGCGTCGATCCAGGTCCGTTCCACCACCGGCGACGTCGTCGGCGAAGCGACGCTCGCGCCGGAACTGTTCGAGGTGCAGGTGAATGTTCCGGTGATGCACCAGGTGGTTGTCGCGCAGATGAACGCCCGTCGCTCCGGGACGCACGACACCAAGACGCGCGCCGAGGTTCGCGGTGGCGGTCGCAAGCCGTACCGTCAGAAGGGCACCGGGCGCGCGCGCCAGGGCTCGATCCGCGCGCCGCACTACGTCGGCGGTGGCGTCGTGTGGGGTCCGCATCCGCGCTCCTACGAAGTGAAGGTCAATCGCAAGATGAAGGTCGCCGCCTTGCGCTCGGCGTTGTCGGACCGCGCTCGCGAGGGCAAGGTCATCGTCTTCGACGGGCTGACCTTCGAGACGCCCAAGACCAAGGACGCGGCGGCGGCGCTTTCGGCCGCCGGCGTGATCGGCAAGGTCTTGGTCGTGACCGAATCGGTCGAGGAGAACACCTGGCGTTCGTTCCGCAACCTGCCGGAGGCGCACACGCTGACGGTGGACCAGCTGAACGTGTACGACATCATCGCGCGGGACTGGCTGGTGTTGACCAAGGGCGCGCTCGACAAGCTCAACGCCCGCGGTGCCGAGGCGGCTGGAGGCAGGACCATCGGTGCGTCGCCGGCCAAGAACAAACCCGCGGCACCCACGCCCGCTCCCGAGGCCGAAACCGCGGCACCCGAAGCACAGGCACCCGAAGCACAGGCACCCGAAACCGCGGCACCCGAGGGCGGTGACGCATGAAGGACCCACGCGACGTGATCATCCGGCCGGTCGTCAGCGAGAAGTCCTATACGTCGCTCGAGCACAACGTGTACACCTTCGTCGTCGACCCGCGCGCCAACAAGACCGAGATCAAGGACGCGGTCCAGCGGATCTTCGACGTCAAGGTCACCAACGTGAACACGCTGTGGCGCAAGGGCAAGGAGAAGCGCACCCGTTACACGGTCGGCAAGCGTGCTTCGACCAAGCGGGCCATCGTCACCCTCGCCGAGGGTGACTCGATCGAGATCTTCAACCCGAAGTAGGACGCTATGGGGATCAGACGCTACAAACCCACAACGCCCGGTCGCCGCGGCGCGAGCCAGAGCGACTACAAAGAGATCACGCGCTCAAAGCCGGAGAAGTCGCTGACCCGGCCGGTGAAGTCGACCGGCGGTCGCAATGTTCACGGCCGTATCACCGCGCGCTACCGCGGCGGCGGTAACAAGCGCCGCTACCGCGTCATCGATTTCCGTCGTAACAAGGACGGCGTGCCGGCCAAGGTCTTCTCGATCGAGTACGACCCGAACCGCAACTGCCGCATCGCCTTGCTGCACTACCGCGACGGCGAGAAGCGCTACATCCTCACGCCGGACAAGCTAAGCGTCGGCGACATGGTCGTGAGCGGACCCGATGCGGACATCAAGCCGGGCAACGCCCTGCCGCTACGCAACATCCCGATCGGTACCGTCGTGCACGGCGTCGAGTTGCGGCCCGGTGGGGGCGCGAAGATCGCGCGGAGCGCCGGGACCAGCGTGCAGTTGCTCGCCAAGGAAGGCATGCACGCGCACTTGCGGATGCCCTCCGGTGAGATCCGCCTCGTCGAGGCAGCCTGCCGCGCGACCGTCGGCGAGGTCGGCAACGCAGAGTGGGAGCTCATCAACTGGGGCAAGGCCGGACGTACGCGTTACAAGGGCCGTCGGCCGCATGTGCGCGGCGTGGTCATGAACCCGGTCGATCACCCGCTGGGCGGTGGCGAAGGCAAGTCGTCCGGCGGCCGTCACCCGGTGAGCCCGTGGGGCAAGCCGGAAGGACGCACGCGCAAGCGCAAGCCGTCGGATCGCATGATCCAGCGGCGCCGGAAGAGCAAGAAGAGAGGGTAAGGCTCGATGACGCGAAGCCTGAAGAAAGGGCCGTTCGTAGACGACCACCTGGCCAAGAAGGTGGACGATGCGGTGCGGCGGAACGACCGCCGGGTCATCAAGACCTGGTCGAGGCGTTCCACGATCACGCCGGACATGGTCGGGCTGACGATCGCCGTCCACGACGGGCGCAAGCACGTCCCGGTGTTCGTCAACGAGTCGATGGTCGGACACAAGTTGGGCGAGTTCGCGATGACCCGCACCTTCCGCGGGCACGCTGGCTCGAAGGAAAAAGGTTCAGCGGTGAAGTGATGGCGACCAAGAACGGAGCAACCAAAGAGGCGCGGGCGAGCATGAAGTACGTTCGCACGACGCCGAACAAGGCGCGCATCGTGCTCAACCAGATCCGTGGTCTGCACGTGGAAGAAGCCGCGCGCGTGCTGGCGTTCTCACGCAAGGCCATCGCGACGGACATCCACAAGGTGCTGAACGCCGCCGTCGCCAACGCAGAGACCGTCCTCGCCGCTCCGCCGGACTCGCTGTTCGTCTCGCGCTGCTGGGCCGACGAGGGTCCCACGCTCAAGCGCTTCATGCCGCGCGCGCAAGGCCGCGCGTACCGCATCCGCAAGCGCATGAGCCACATCACGCTCTGCGTGGAATCGAGGGAATCGTAATGGGTCAGAAGATCAATCCCCACGGCTTCCGGCTGGGCGCCAACCCGAACTTCTCGTGGCGCTCGCGCTGGTACTCCGACAAGTCGTACGAGGTGTGGCTGCAGGAGGATCTCAAGATCCGCAAGTACGTAGAGGGAAGCCTCGCGCACGCCGGTATCTCGCGCGTCGACATCGAGCGCAAGGGTGACCGCCTGCAGGTGGACATCCACACAGCGCGCCCCGGCATCGTCATCGGCCGCAAGGGCGCCGAGGTCGACCGCATCCGTGACGACATCAAGAAGATCGCCGGCAAGGACAACATCCAGCTGAACGTGCTCGAGCTCAGGCAGCCGGAGCTTGAGGCACCGCTGGTCGCCCAGGGCATCGCCGAGCAGCTCGCCGGTCGCGTTTCGTTCCGGCGCGCGATGCGCCGCGGCATGCAAACCACGATGCGGGCCGGTGCGAAGGGCGTGCGCGTGCAGGTCTCCGGTCGTCTCGGCGGCGCGGAGATGAGCCGCACGGAGTCCTACCGTGAAGGTCGCGTGCCCTTGCACACGATCCGCGCCGACATCGACTACGGCTTCCGCGAGGCGAAGACGCAGTTCGGACGCATCGGTGTGAAGGTCTGGCTGTACCGCGGCGACGTCATGCCGACCGCGGCCGAGAAGGAAGCCGAGCACGCGAAGGCGCGCGCTCGTGCTGCGGTAACGGGAGAGATCGTGCCGTCCGTGGTTCCGCCGCGCGACCGTGTCAGTCGTGGCGACCGTGACCGCCCGGGTCGTGGCCGTGGCGGTGCCGGTGGCGGTGCCGGCGGTGCTCGCGGCGGCGCGGGCGGCGGCCGTGGTGGTCCCGGCGGTGCCGGGGGT
>JBKJXT010000190.1:0-9570 GCA_046716205.1 Actinomycetota bacterium | reverse complement strand
CTCCCATATCGCGTCCACGACAGCGCCGTCGTCCGCCGAGCCGACGGCCTCGACGATCTGGCGGAAGAACAGCGCGCCGCGGTCGCCGAGCACGTCCAGCACCGCGCTCCCCATCTCGGACAGCGATACCGGAAGCGGTTCCGGCAGCAGCAACGGCGCGTCGTCGGCCATGCACAACGAGACCCACCCGTCGTCGGTACCGAGCCCGCCGGCACCGCACCACACCACCTCGCCGCTCGCGCACAGCTCGTCGAGCAAGCGCCGTACTTCATCGGGGCGCGCGCGCGCGCCGAGGATCTGGCGCTCGAGCGCAGACGCCGGAAGGATCGCGCCTTGCAACGATTCGATCGCGCCCAACAACGCGTCGGGTGCCGCCCGGCGCGCACCCACCCCTTGCCACACCGGCGCCAGGCGCGCGAGCGCGACGGGCTCGACCGGTTCCACCTCTCGCCGGAACGCCGCCAGCGACCGGCGGCGCAGGCGACGCAGGACCTCGGACTCGATCCATTCGCGCTCGGTCCCGCCGGGACGGAACGCGCCTTCGGTCACGCGGCCGGCGGCCTCCATCGCGCGCAGCGCCTGCTCGACGACCGCGATGCCGAGGCCGAGGCGCGCCGCCACCTCGCCGGCGATGAACGGTCCGTGCGTTCGGGCGTAGCGCGACACGAGGTCGCCCAGAGGGTCGCCGACGGGCTGCAGGAACGCGGCGGGGATGCCGACCGGCAGCGCGGAACCGAGTGCGTCGCGGTACCGAGCGGCGTCTTCGATCGCGACCCACCGCTTCTCGCCACCGACACGCACCGCGATCGCGCGTCGTGCGCCGACCAGCTCGTCGATCCATGTCGGCGCCTCGCGAGGCGACGAGACACGCGCGCCGATCTCGGAGGCGGACAGGTCGCCGATGCGACGCAGCAGATCGTGCAGCTCGTCGTGATCGCGCGCCGGGCGCGCGAGGCCTTGCAGCTCGAGCTCCAGCTCGGCGAGCGCAGCGGGGTCGACCAGATCACGCAGCTCCTCGGTCCCGAGCAGCTCCGCGAGCAGTCGCCGGTCGAGCGTCAGCGCGGCCGCGCGCCGTTCGGCGAGTGGCTGGTCGCCTTCGTAGATGAACGCGCCCACGTAGCCGAACGTCAGCGACGTCGCGAACGGAGACGGCATCGAGGTCTCGACTTCGGTGACGGTGATCTCGCGGCGGCGCACCGACGCCATCAGCTCGACGAGCGCGGGCAGGTTGAACACGTCCTGCAGACACTCCCGGTAGGTCTCGAGCACGACGGGGAACGACCCGTACTTCGACGCGACCGCCATCAGGTCCGAGGAGCGCTGACGCTGCTGCCACAGTGGCGTGCGCTGGCCCGGCCGGCGTCGCGGGATCACCAGCGAGCGCACTGCGCACTCGCGGAACCGAGACGCGAACACCGCCGACTGCCCGACGGTACCGACCACGATCTCCTCGATGTCCTCGGGGTCGAACAGCACGTACTCGGCCGGCGGCGCCTCATCGGCCTCCGGCAGCCGCACGATGATCCCGTCGTCGGACCAGATGCATTGGACCTCGATGTCGCTGCGCTCGCGGATGCGCGCCTCGATCGCTTGCGCCCACGGCGCGTGCACGCGTGCGCCGAAGGGGGAGTGGATGCACAGGCGCCAGTCGCCCATCTCGTCGCGGAAGCGCTCGAAGACCAGCGTCCTGTCGTCGGGAACCACGCCGGTCGCTGCGCGCTGCTCGGCCAGGTAGGCGACGAGGTTCTGGGCAGCGTATGCGTCGCATCCCGCGTCGCGCAGGCGCGCGATGGCGTCGGGCTCCGGTAGCGCCGAGACCTCGCGCTGGAACGCGCCGATCGCGCGCCCGAGCTCGACGGGGCGTCCGACGGCGTCGCCGTGCCAGAACGGAAGCTTGCCCGGTTGTCCGGGTGCCGGCGTGACCAGCACGCGGTCCTTGGTTATCTCCTCGATGCGCCACGACGACGAGCCCAGCGTGAACACGTCGCCGACGCGCGACTCGTAGACCATCTCCTCGTCGAGCTCGCCCACACGTGAGCCGTCCGCCGCCGCGAGGAACACTCCGTACAGGCCGCGGTCGGGGATGGTCCCGCCGCTGGTGACGGCGAGACGCTGCGCGCCGGCGCGCGCCGACAGGCGCCCGTCGATGCGGTCCCAAACAAGGCGCGGACGCAGCGCGGCGAACTCGTCGGAGGGATAGCGGCCGCTGAGCATGTCGAGCACCGACTCCAAGCCGGAGCGCGGCAGATCGGCGAACGGCGCCGCGCGGCGAACGACCTTCTCGAGCGCGTCGACGGTCCAATCCTCCATGGCGACCATCGACACGACGTGCTGAGCCAGCACGTCGAGCGGGTTGCGCGGGTAGCGCGTGGATTCGATGGCGCGGTCGCGCATGCGCTCGACGACCGCCGCGCAATGCAGCAGGTCGCCGCGGAACTTCGGGTACAGCACGCCGCGCGAGACCGCATCGACGCTGTGGCCGGCGCGCCCGACGCGCTGCAAGCCACTGGCGACCGAGGGGGGTGACTCGACCTGCACGACCAGATCGACGCTGGCCATGTCGATGCCGAGCTCGAGCGAAGACGTTGCCACCACGCACGGCAAGCGTCCGGCCTTCAGATCCTCCTCGATCACGATGCGCTGCTCACGCGCGACCGAGCCGTGGTGCGCCCGCGCCAGTTCGGTGCCGGCTGCTTCGTTGATGCGCGCGCACAGCCGCTCAGCAAGGCCGCGCGAGTTCGCGAACACGATCGTCGAGCGGTGCGCGCGGATCTCTTCCACCAGCGAACGCTCCACGGCCGGCCAGATCGAGCTGCGCGCCCGATCGTCCTGATCGGCGATCCCTCGCGGCGCCGCTTCGCCCAACGCCGTCATGTCCTCGACCGGGACGACCACGCGCAGCTCGAGCTTTTTGACGGCGGTCGACTGCACGGTCGTCACCGGGTTCTGGCCGCCGAGGAATGCCGCGACCTCCTCGAGGGGGCGGACCGTGGCCGACAAGCCGATCCGCTGCGCGGGCTTGTCGAGCAGCTCGTCGAGACGCTCCAACGCGAGGGCGAGGTGCGCGCCGCGCTTGGTCCCGGCGACCGAATGTACCTCGTCGATGATCACGGCCTGGATGTGCCGCAGCGCGTCGCGCGCCTGCGAGGTCAACAACAGGAACAGCGACTCGGGCGTGGTGATGAGGATGTCGGGCGGCTTGGTCATCATCCGTCGCCGGTCGTCGGCCGGCGTGTCGCCGGTGCGGACGCCGACGATCACGGGACTCAACCCGGTCTCCAGGCGCGCCGCGGCTGCCTCGATGCCCGCGAGCGGACCGCGGAGGTTGCGCTCCACATCGACGGCGAGGGCTTTGAGCGGAGAGATATAGAGGACGCGCAGACGCTCCTTCGGCGGCGGGGTCGGCGCGGTGACGAGCGTGTCGATCGACCACAGGAACGCGGCGAGCGTCTTGCCCGAGCCCGTCGGCGCGACGACCAGGGCGTTCTCGCCGCGACCGATCGCTGCCCATGCTCCCAGTTGGGCCTCCGTCGGAGCGGCGAACGTGGCCGCGAACCAGCCCTGCGTGGGCGCGGAGAACGAGGCGAGTGCGTCGGTGGTCATCGGGTGCTCATCATGCCCCAAGCGCAGGACAGGCTGCCGCCCGAGGCGAGGTCGGCGTCCCTTCCATCCCGTTTCAAGGCAGGTTCAGCCATCGCGGGTGAGTTGGGACTGGAGTCCCGCACCTTCTAGTCACTCTCCGTCGCTGGAATAGTCGGAGTCGGTCGTCAATGGGCGGGTCATGGATGCCGACACACAATCCGGAAGGTGTACCTGCAGAAGGGTGATTCGGATGTTCGGGAAGAAGCATGCCAAGGAGCACTGTCACTCCTGCGACCGCGCGATCGACGCCGGCCAGAAGGTGTGCGGCTGCGGATCTGCGACCCACTACATGACGTTCTCCGAGCGCACCCAATGGGAGCTCGAGCAGTACCGCAACTACTTGCAGCGCTCCACCGCCGTCGCCAGCTGAGTCCATCCTCGCCGACGGGCCAGGTCACTGTTGACCATGGCGAAGCGACCTCTGTCCCAGCCAACTGTCCATGCTGCCGATGCGCACGTATCCCCCCCCGGTGCACCATGCCCCAGCACACGGGAAGTTCAGCAGTGGCGCGCCCACCAGGCGCGCTCCATGAGCACCTCCCGGACCGGCTGACCAAGCACGCGGGGGATCCGGGCGCGTCACGGCGTGCGACGCGCCCGGATCGCATCAGTCCTTAGAACGCATACCTCGTCGCGAGTCCCCGGTTCCGCAGCTGCTGGAACATGGCCCGGCAGAACACGATGCCGGCGATGAGGTAGACGACGTCCAGTGCGAGCGCGATCTGGAATCGTCCCCATGGCACCGGTTGCCCGGCGAGCACCTCGCGCATCGCTTCGAACAGGTGAGCGGGCGGCATCGCTTTGGACAGCGTGCGAGCCCACGCCGGCAACACCGACAGCGGGAAGTACACCGCGGACAAGGGCTGCACGACACCGGCCAGTCCCCACGCGAGCGCGTTCGCGCCGTGCCCGACGCGCACGATGAACCCCAGCACGAAGAACGCGAGCGCGATCGCGAACAGCATCAGGCACAGCATCATCGGCACGAGCGCGATGCCGATCGAGAACAGCCCGAAGTTGAACACGAAGAACGCCAGCACAGACATGATCGTGGTCTGAACGATCAGCAGCGTCATCGTCCATAGGAACGCACCGAACAGGTACTCCCCGCTGGTGATCGGCGAGGCGAACATCGTAAGGATATGGCCCGCCCACGTATCGCCGAGGAACACCATGCAGATCGAGTTCTGCGTCCGCCACAGCACGTTCCACAACAGCGCCGCACCCAGCAGGTACGCGATCGGCACCGGCAGGTCGACGTCACCCTTCTCGATGAAGCTCGCGAGCAACCCCCACGCGAGCAGGTCGAAGAACGGCCAATAGAACACGTCGAAGATCTCGGCCGGGGTGTGGCGGTACTCGTGCAGATGTCGCTTGTAGACGGCGATCGATCGCCGGACGTTCATGCTCGTACCTCCTCAGCGATCGACAGGAATGCGCCCTCGAGATCCGCGACGTCGTACTGGGTCGTGATCTCAGACGGGGAGCCGTCGGCGACGATGCGTCCGGCTCCGATGAACACCACGCGCCTGCACAGGCGTTCGATGTCGGCCATGTTGTGACTCGTCATCAGCAGCGTCAGGCCCTGCTCGTCGTGCGCGTCGGCCAGTGCGCGCCTGATCCGCGCCGCGATCTCCGGGTCGAGCGATGCCGTCGGCTCGTCAAGGAACAGGAGGCGCGGACGGTTCAGCAACGAGCGTGCGAGTCCGACGAGGGTCTTCTGACCGCTCGACATCGACATCGGGAAGCGCCCGAGCAACGGCTCGATCTCGAAGCGACCGATCACCTCGTCGATCTGGCTGCGTGGCGCGCCGTACAGATCTGCGTGGACGTCGAGGATCTCGCGCACCGTGAGCTTGCCGGGCAATCCCAGGTAGGACGCCCAGTAGTTCGTCTGTTCGATCGCGACGGTGCGCCCGCGCGGGAAGCGGTGCCCGAGGATGTCGATCGTTCCGGCGTCGGGCGTCGTGATGCCCAGCAGCATCATGATCGTCGTCGTCTTGCCGGCTCCGTTCGGACCCAGCAATCCAACGACGTCGCCTTCTTCGACGAGCAGGTCGATCGAGTCGACCGCGCGCGCGCCCTTGAAGGATTTCGTGAGGTCTTTCGTTGCGATGGCATGCATGAGAAGCGTCTCCTGACGTGGTGTCCGGCGCAGCACCGAGCCGCGGCGATACAGAGGCTCGAGCGCGAGGGGTCATGCGGATGTGGGGAACAGGCCCTCGGGGAGGGCCACGGGCACGGGCGCGCCGGCGGTGGTTCTAACGCTTACGCATGACCCCGGAAGGCTAACACGGACGTGCGTGCCGTCAAGCGATTTCGCTCAGACGACGGTGAGCGTGCCTCTCATGCCGTATGCGTAGTGCCCGGGGAGGTGACACGCGAACTCGAGACGACCGGCGCGCTCAAACACATACTCGACGGTCGCGGTCTCCTCGATCGCGAGCGACGCTGCCCCGGGAGCACCGTCGTGGGTGACGTCGGTGCCGCGCTCGTGTGCGAGATGTTCGGCTGCCGTGCCGATGATGAACTCGTGTGCGATCGGGTCTTCGTTGCGCACGACGAACCGCACGCGATCTCCGGCGCGTACCGAGATGCTGCCGGGCGAGAAACGAGACTCCTTCGCGGAGATGTTGATGACGCGAGTTCCTTCAGAGCATGCGTTGGTGGCGGCGGCGAGCGAGAGGATCAGAAGAAGTCCTCTCGCTCGGCCGCCTGCCGTCTTCATGCTCAGGCGCGCGCCGGCGCGAACCTACGCACGGCGACCACGGCGACCATCGCGCCGATCATGGCCCATGCGATCAGCTCGAACAGCGGCGTTGCGGCGCGCGCTGCGTTCTTGATGCCGATGGGGAACCCGGCGTCCTGCAGGGAGGGACGACCGGAGCCGCTCGCGTCGATCGCCAGGTCGTAGCCGAGCGAACCCGCGAGCTCGCGCACCTCGATGTAGGAGAGCCACATGCGGGATCCCGGTGGGATCCAATCGCCGCCCTTGTCTGCGCGCAGGTCGGTCATCAACGAGTCGCTCGCGAGTTCCGAGCGCGCAAGGGTGAGGCCGTTGGTCGCGAGCGCGCCGCCTGCCTGGTTCACCGGCGCCGGCAACATCGTGGGCCGCTGGTCGGTCAGCAGGAAGACATCGGCCTCGACGATCTCTGCTTCGTTCTTGCCGAGACCGAGGATGCGCAGCGGAACCCAGGGGCGCTCGGTCGGGATCGTGAGGTGGATCGGCGTGCCGTCGCCGGCGAGCTGGCCACGTTCCTTGGCCGCCTCGACGTTGAAGCGCGCTGCCATGAAGATCGGGGAGCGCTGCGCGTAGAACCGCAGGACCTCAGGGGCGTCCGGCGGAAGCACGAATCCGTTGTCGGCGGCCCAGCGTCCGATCGCTTCCGCCCCGCCCTCGAGCACGGTGATGTCCAGCGCGTCGATGCGCGTTTCGAGCAAGACCTTAGCCCCTGCCGTCGAATCGGCGCTCACCGCGCGGGCGAAAGCGAAAGACTCCTGCGGAGGGGCGACCTCGCGCTGCAGGCGCTGCAACGTCCAGTCGCCGCCGCGCTCGACCTTGTCGGGAACGCCGGGCAGCGGCACCAGGGAGCCGAACTTCCCGCCGCCGCCTCCGGTGAAGGTGAACGACGTCAGGTAGTGCTCGATGCCGTCGTGGTAGCCGGCGAAGGTCGTCGTGCGCTCCAGGTTCAGGTTGCCACGAGGTCCGATCAGGCCGCCGCACGCGAATGCGGGAGCGGCGACCAGCATCAGGCCCATCACCAACGTGCCGATGACCGTCAAACGCCTGCTCATGGGTTACCTCCCGTGGTTGATGGGGGCTTGGACGCCCAGAAGGTGCAGATGGTTCCCGGTAGGCTCGGCGCCTCGTGCGAGCAGAGTTGATCGGCGGCGGGCTCATCGCGTTGTCGGCGATGCAGTTCGGTGGCGTCGTCGTGCTGGGCAAGCTCGTGAGCCGCGAGGGGATCCCCGTCCTGGGCGTGCTCACGATCCGCTTCGCGATCGCAGCGGCATTGCTCGCCGTGATCCGCACGATCGGACGTGGCTCGCTGCGCCCGGCGCGCGGCGAGGCGATCCCGCTCGCGCTGCTCGGCGCGCTCGGCTACGCAGTCGAGGCATCGTTGTTCTTCCTCGCGATCGAGCGCGGCACGGCGAGCGCCGTCACGTTGTTGTTCTTCGTCTACCCCGCGATCGTCATGGTGCTGTCGGTGGCGTTGCGGATCGCGATGCCGGGTCCACTGGTGATCGGCTCGCTCGTCACGTCGATGACCGGCGCCGGTTTCGTCGTCGCCAGCAGCGGCGGGCTGGACATCAGCGGCGCGGGTATCGCGTTCGCCATCGCGTCGGCGACGACGTTCGCCTTCTATCTCATCGGCGCAGAGCGGACGCTGAAGCGCACACCGTCGTCGGTCGGCGCGACGTGGACGAGTGGCTCGGCCGCGCTCGCGCTCGGCGCGTTCGTCTTGGTGACCCGAACCGGAGAACTGCCTGTCGGGGCGACCTGGTGGCCGGTGATCGGCATGGGCGTTGGGACGGCAGGCGCGTTCGCATGTTTGTTCGCCGGGCTGCGCAGGGTCGGCGCGGTGCGCACGTCGATCGTCGCCGCGCTCGAGCCGCTGACGACCTCGGTCCTCGCCGTCGCGTTCCTGGACGAGCCGGTGCGCACGGGCACGGTGGTCGGGGGACTCTTGATCCTCGCCGGCTCGGTCGCGGCGAGCGTGGCGCGCAGCGACCGCGCAGAAGCGGTCCCTTAGCGCACGGTCCGGCGCAATCCCGAACATCGTACGGGGCGCCGAACAACCGTCCCTGTGCCGCGTTTTCCTGAGCGAAGGCAGGTGGACCCAGCCACCCCACGCGCAGCGCCGGACGCCGCGGAGGCGTCCGGCCTGCGCGCCCGCCCAGATCCTGGTGATGCGTCAACGCGATGACTGCCCGAACGGGCACTGTGCGAGGCGCCGGTCCTGCGACACGATGGCCTGTATGTCTGAGACAACGTATGAAGCACCCGTCGCTGAACGCGCCTCGCTGCGCACGCTCGTCGCTGTCGTGACCGTCGGCGTCGCACTTGACGTCGCGATGGCCTACCAGGACATCGGCGTCTCCGTCCCGTTCTTCTTCGCATCTGCGATCCTCATATTGCGTCCGTCGTTCCGGCGCAGCTGGCACGACGATCTGCTCGCTGGGTGCGTGGTCGCCGTCTCGTCCTTCTGTGCGCTGCGTGCGAGCGAGCCGCTGCTGGCGATCAACGTGCTGGGGGCGCTCGGGCTCTTCACGGTTGCAGCGGCATCGACCCCGGGCGGCGTGTTGCGCGCCACGGTGTTGGAAGGATTGCGTGTCTCAGAGCGGATGTTCCGCGCGGCGTTCCGCGCGCCTGCCTTCCTCTTGCGCCCGCTGGGTCACGCGCTGGGCAGCATCGAACTCGGGCGCGCCCGGCCTTACCTGCGTGCCGCAGCCATCGCGGTTCCGATCCTGGCGTTGTTCGCGGGTTTGCTGGCGAGCGCGGACCGCGTCTTCGGGGATCTGATCGTGCCGCGCGTCCCGGGGCTTCGGTTCTCGTCGATCGCGCTGCACACGTTCCTCATCGCCCTGGGCATCGCCGGCGCCGCGATCGTGTGTATCGCGGGATCACTGCGCGACCGGCCTTGCGCGGTCGATCCCGTCGTCCCGGTCGCAGGTCCGCGGTTCCCGTTCGCCGATTGGGCGACCGTGCTCGGCGGGATCGACCTGCTGTTCGTGCTGTTCGTCGGGGTACAGATGCGGGTGCTGTTCGGCGGCGCGCGACGTGTCGAAGTCACCCCGGGCCTGACCTACGCGGAGTATGCGCGCTCCGGCTTCTTCCAACTGATCGCCGTCGCGATGCTGACGGTGGCGGTCATCGTGGTCGTGTGGAACCACGGGATGCGCGAAGACTCCCGTGCGCGCCGGTCC
>JBKJXT010000189.1:0-2571 GCA_046716205.1 Actinomycetota bacterium | reverse complement strand
CTCGTATTAATTGCGAGAGATGGTCTTAATGCAGGTGAACTTATCGGGCACATCGCTCACGATGAAGGTAGAAGCAGCACTTCGGGAATCGACGCGCGTGGTGACTTTGAGGTTGTCGTAGGTCGTGCGACGCGCGTTCGGCATCTTGGCCGTGAGCGCGATCAGCTCATCCTGAGACGGGTCGATGGTGAACGAGAGGGCTTCCAAGAGGTAGGACGGACCGTCGAGCTTCTCTGTCATGAGGCAGGGCCCCTTCTCATGCGGCGCGGAACACCGGAAGTGAAAACGTTCACAAGATGATACCTACGCGCCGCTCCTGCGAGAAACCGGGGCTACATCCGTGCTGGTTCGACCTCGAAGTACAGGCGAACCGACGTCCGGTACTCCTCGATCTTGTTGTCCTTGACCGTGCAGGAGGTGCCGACGACGTCCATCTTGGAGATGCGGCGGATCGTCTTGGATGCCTCTCGGATCGCCTCGCGCGCCGCATCGCCCCAGCTCTCGGTCGAAACGCCCTCCAGGTCGATGGTGTTGTAGACGCCCATGCCACGCTCCCTCTTCCGAGTCGAGTCGCGATTGTGCCTCCCCGCCGTGCACCGCGGCAAGCGCCCGCACGGACTATCCTGCCCGGCGTGGCGAAGGAGACGCTCGGAGAGCTCGGCGAGTTCGCGCTGATCGGACGGCTGATCGGACGGCTCGGCGCGCCTCCGGGGGTCATCGTGGGCCCCGGAGACGACTGCGCGATGATCTCGCTGGGACACCACTACGCCCTCGCCACCGCCGACATGCTCATCGAGGACCGACATTTCGACCTGCGATGGTCCTCGCCGGCCGACGTGGGCTTCAAGGCGCTGGCCTGCAACGTGAGCGACGTGGCCGCGATGGGAGGCAAGCCGCTGTTCGCGCTGGTGTCCTTGGGCGCGCCCTCGACCACGCCGGTGGATCTGCTCGAGGAGCTGTACTCCGGCCTCGCCGAGGCGGCCGAGGAGTTCGGTGTCGCGATCGTCGGTGGGGACACGGTCGGCGCCGACGCGCTGACGATCGGCGTCGCCTTGCTCGGGGAGCCGACGGAGGTCGGCCCTGTCTTGCGCTCCGGCGCGTTGCCGGGCGACGCGCTGTGCGTCACCGGCGTCCTCGGCGCCGCGGCTGCGGCACTCGGCCTGTTCCGCGCGCGCGGCGAGCGGGAAGACGAGCTGCTCGCGCGGTTTCCGGACCTGGGGACCGCACACCGTCGCGGGCGCGCAAGGGTCGCGGAAGGCTTCGCAGCTGCTCGCGCCCACGCGCATGCGATGATCGACATCTCCGACGGGCTGGTGCAAGACGTGAGCCACATCTGCGAAGCGAGCGGGGTCGGTGTCGCATTGAACTCTTCGGTGATCCCTCGCGCGCCCGGGGTGGCCGAGGCCGTCGAGTTGCTTGCCGGCGGTGACCGTGCTCTCAGCGGCGGTGACGACTACGAGCTCGCCATCGCGATCGAGCCCTCGTTCACCGACGCCCTGCGCGGGGCGATCGCACCGACGCCGCTGACGGTGATCGGTGTGTTCACCGACGAGCCCGGCGTGCGGATCGACGGCGTGCCGGTGACCGGCGAACAGGGATGGGACCACTTCCGAGGGGGCGGATGAAACCTCGCGCGCTGACGATCGCCGGGTCGGATCCCAGCGGGGGAGCGGGGATGCAGCAGGACCTCGCAGTGTTCGGCGCGCTGGGCGTGTGGGGTTTGAGCGCCGTCACGGCGATCACCGCGCAGGACACCGCAGCAGTCCATCGGTGGCAACCGGTCGACCCCGATCTGGTGCAAGCGCAGATCGATGCAGTCGTCGTCGACATCGGCGTGGACGCCGCGAAGATCGGCATGCTCGGCAGTCGGGACGTCGTCGGTGCGGTGGCCGAGGCGGTTGCCCGGCATGGCATCTCGGCCTTGATCCTGGATCCCGTCCTGGTCGCGACCTCAGGCGCGGCCCTGGCAACCGAGGGCGCCCTCGAGGCTCTGCGACGCGACCTCGTGCCGCTCGCGCTCCTCGTGACGCCGAACGCGGCAGAGGCCGAGGCGTTGACGGGGATCCAGGTGGACTCGCGCGCGACGCAGACGACCGCGGGGCGCGCGCTCGTCCGTCTCGGCGCGCGTGCGGCGTTGGTCAAGGGTGGGCACCTTCCCGGCCCGGACGCGGTGGACATCCTGATCGTCGGCGACGTCGAGCACGAGCTGTCCGCGCCTCGCGTGCCCGTCGGTGACGTCCGTGGGACGGGATGCGTCTTGTCTGCTGCGATCGCGGCGTCGGTGGCGCTGGGTCGCGACGTGGAGGAAGCTGTCGGCGACGCGAAGAGCTTCTTGACCGCCGCCCTTCAACGCGCGCGGAAGATAGGTCACGGAGCGCTGGTGATCGACGCCCACGCGGGCGGAGGATGATCCTTAGCCGGTACGGACGGCGCGCTGGATCTTGCCGGCCTTCAGGCAGCGGGCGCAGACGTTCATCCGCTTGGCATGGCCCTTCACCAGCGCACGGATGCGCTGGATGTTCGGGTTCCAACGGCGGTTAGAGCGGCGATGGGAGTGGGAGACCTGCATCC
>JBKJXT010000188.1:0-3093 GCA_046716205.1 Actinomycetota bacterium | reverse complement strand
CTTCTGCCGCATCCACCCGTTCATGCGCGGCGCGATCGAAGTCGTGTAACCAACGTTCCTACCATTGCGAGGCCGCCCCACGTGGGCGGCCTCGTTGCTGCTAGAACAACGGTCATGATCCGGCTGCCACGCGCGCAAGCCACCCGACTCGACCTCGAGGAGACGGTCGGGCTCCTGCTCCGCGCCGGCGCGCGGATCGCGGTGTTCGGAGGCTGGGCGGAGGAGCTGCGAGCGCTGCGCGCGCCGGGCCCGCACAGCGACATCGATCTGCTGTGCGAGGGATTCGAGCCGATCGATGCGCTGCTTCGCGAGGACGATTCGCTGATCGAGATCGATCTGAAGCGCTTCGCGCACAAGCGGGCGTTCGAGTTCCGCGGCGCGCGCGTAGAGCTTTTCCTCGTCGAGCCGACACCCAGCGGATGGAGCACCACCTTCTGGGGCTCGGCCTACCGGTGGCCCGACGACGTCTGGGGCGACGCCGTCCAGGAGATGCCCGTCGCGAGCCCGGCAGCGTTGATGAGCTTCCGGCGCGACCATGACGAGATCGTGCGCCCGCGGATCGCGCCGTACGACTGGGGGTGGCCGGCGGACTTCGTGCGGCTGGCGACACCGTTGCGCGCGGCGCTGCCCCACGCGACGGTCGAGCACATCGGCTCGACGTCGATCCCCGGGATGCCGGCGAAAGACGTCATCGACATCCAGATCTCAGTGGCCGCGCTGGACGCGTCGCGTCTGGCGGGGGCCCTTGAGCCGCTGGGCTATCGCCTGCGGCCCGACGACGCGCGTGATCACGTTCCACCCGGATGGAGCGGTGACGTCGCCGCGTGGGACAAGCTCGTGTTCGCGCCGGCCGCAGACGCGCGCCCGGCGAACGTGCACGTCCGGATCGCCGGCGCGGCGAACGCCCGGTATGCGCGGCTGTTCCGCGACTACCTGCGCGCCGACGCGGCGGTTCGCGACGCGTGGGGTGGGTTCAAGCTGGCGCTCGCGCAGCGGGTCGACTTCGCGGCGTACGGCCAGATCAAGGACGCAGCGGCAGACGCCCTGATGCCCGGCGCGGAAGCATGGGCGGCGCGCACCGTGTGGTCCGTCGAGGATCGCCCGGAGGTCGAGAAGGGTACCGAGCGGGGTCCGGCGAAGTGAGCGCCAGACGATGAACGTGCTGAGGACGATCCGGGGTATGCGCGGCGTGCGGCGCACGGCGTGCACGTTGCTCGTCGCCGTGACGCTGGTGGCGACGCAAGCGCTGCCGGCGTGGGCGCCGGACGGCGGCGGAGGCTGCGGCACCCGCCTCGACCGGGACGGAAACCCGATCCTGTATACGACCGCGGCGCAATGCCACTTCGTGTTCCGAGGACTGCCGATCGTGGTGACCGGCGACGCCCAGGTGCTGACCGGCGACGCCACGGTGCGGGTGTGGGCGACGATCATGGAGCTCGAGGACCGCGGCGTCGCGCCGGTCCTCGTGGAATGCACGGCGACCGCGCGCGGTTTCGCGCAATGCACGAAGGGTGTGCCTGACGAGGTGACGGTGATCGAGAACCTCGCGCTCGGCCAGGCGTACGTCTCGTGTCACGTGCGATCGACCACGGGCGCGCGAGGCACCTACCGCTGCATCAGCGGCTCCGGCCGCTAATGGGACTCGACCGGTCTCAATGAGAGACTGGCTCCGAGCCACTGGTCGGTGAGCACTGTTGGCCGCAGGGCCCCTCGAGCCCTAAGCCTAGATCGTGCCCCGGCTGGTTGGTGAGGAGACTGACGGCTGGTGGGATGTCGTGCCGCGAGCACTGATCCATTAGCGCGCCGCTCGTCTCCTCGGGCTCGCACGATTGGTCGAGGAGAGGGGGCGAGTGTTGATCTTCGTCGGAATCGATTGGGCTGAGGCCCATCACGATGCATGCATCGTCGATGAGCAGGGCACGGTCCTTAGCAAGCAGCGTGTTCCAGATGGTGTCGCGGGCCTGGGTCAGCTTCACGCGATGGTCGCGGAGCACGCCGAGGATCCTTCAGACGTCGTCGTCTGCATCGAGATCGACCGCGGGCTGCTGGTCGATGCCTTGGTTGCCGCAGGCTACGAGGTCTACGCGATCAACCCGATGGCGGCGAGTCGCTACCGGGATCGTCACGCGACCTCGCGTGCCAAGAGCGATCCAGGTGATGCCAAGGTGCTCGCCGATCTGGTGCGCACTGACCGGCACAACCACCGTAAGGTCGCCGGCGACACCGACTCCGCGGCGGCGATCAAAGTGCTGGCCCGGGCGCACCAGGATCTGATCTGGTCGCGCCAGCGCCAGGTGAACCACCTCCGCAACCAGATGCGGGAGTTCTACCCCGGCGCGCTGGTGGCTTTCGGTGCTGATCTGGCGCATCCCGATGCGCTTGCGGTTCTGCAGAGGGCGCCATCGCCGTCTGGTGCTCGCGGACTTTCTGCGTCTCAGATCGCAACGCTGCTCCGACGCGGCGGGCGCCAACGCAACGTCGATAAGCGAGCCGGTGAGATCCGCGCCGCGCTCGACGCACCGCAGCTGGAAGCGCCGATCCTGGTCGCCGACGCCTACGCAGCAAGCGTGGCGGCAACGGTGCAGGTGATCCGCTCGATGAGCGAGCAGATCGAGCGGCTCGCAGCGCAGCTCGCTCAGGGTTTTAGAAGCCACCCGGACGCCGAGATCTACCTCAGTCTGCCTGGACTCGGCGATGTCCTCGGCGCCCGGGCGCTGGCGGAGTTCGGCGACGACCGAACCCGCTACGCCAATCCTAAAGGTCGCAAGGCATACGCCGGAACCGCTCCCATCACACGAGCCTCTGGGACCCGGATGGTCGTGCTGGCCCGCCTCGCACGCAACAAGCGCCTCGCCGACGCCTGCTACCTGTGGGCCTTCGCCGCCTTGAGCAGGTCACCAGGTTGTCGTCGTTACTACGACGCCCGACGCTCTCGCGGCCAGACCCATCACCAAGCACTTCGAGCCGTGGCGAATCGTCTCGTGGGGATCCTTCACGGATGCCTCGAGCATCGGACCCTTTACCGGGAAGAGATCGCCTGGCCGCAACAACTCGAAGCTGTAGCTTGACACGTTAAGGCCGTGGGATGTCTAG
>JBKJXT010000187.1:0-4978 GCA_046716205.1 Actinomycetota bacterium | reverse complement strand
GTAGACGTACCCCTGCACCTCGCACAACGCGATCGGGCCTTCCGGGATCGTCCCGTCTTCCCCGAGGATGCCGTCGAAGGAGTCTTTCCACCCTTGGTTGTCGAGCCCGCGCCCGCTGCGGCGCTTGTACTCGACGTACCCGTCGCCATCGGAGTCCCCGTAGCGATCGATCCACTCCAGCGCGCGCAATGCGGTCGGCCACATCTCCTCGATGAACCCGCGGTCGCCGGTCCAGTTCCAGTAGTAGCCGTACACGACGAGCCACAACGGTGTCGCGTCGATCGAGCCGAAGTACGGCGTGTGTGGGATCTCCCCGATCGTTGCGAGCTCTCCGATGCGGAGCTCATGGAGGATCTTTCCGGGATCCTCGTCGCGCCAGTCGTCCGTCTTCGTGCCCTGCAACGCCGCCAGTTTCGCCAGCGTTCCCTTTGCCAGATCCGGATTCACGGCGAGCGTCTGGTACGCGGTGATCAACGCGTCGCGACCGAACAGCGTCGAGAACCACGGCACGCCCGCGTCGATCACCAGCGCGCCGTCATCATCGGCGGTTTGCATCATCCGAAGGTCCGCGATCGCGCGATCGATATACTGCTGCAACTGGCCGTTGGAGACCCGCATGCGCGTGCAGCTCTTGCGCCAGCGCGCGTACTCGCGGTCGAGATCGTCGTGGGACAGCTGGGCAGGCGAGCGTTCCCCGGCGTGCGGCTCGGTTGATACCTCGAGCTCGAACACCGAGCGAGGCTCCAGCGTCAGGTTCCAGATCGCGAGGTGCTCGGTGAGTTCGTCGGGCGCAAGCCTGAACTCGACCTCCGTCGTGCGATGCAGATCGTCACGACCCGTGTAGCCGAGCAACACGGTGCTGCCGTCCATCTTCGGCGCATGGATGGTGCCGCGCTGCTCGCGGCTCAGACCACGGACCTCGAAGACGTCCATGAAGTCCGCGTCGAAGCGCAGCTCGAGCTTGATCTTGCGTGCTCCCGACCCGAAGTTCTGGAGCTTGATCACCTCTCGCAGTCCGCACTCGAGCCATCGGTGACGTGAGACCTGGAGGTTCTCGATATGACGGCGTCCTTCGTCGTCCAGCCACTCGAGCGGCACGGTGCCCTCCACCAACATCGAGTAGTTGCGGTCGGCTTCGGAGTGCAGCGGGATCGGACGCCGGCCGTTGATCCGCAACTCCCATCGGGACAGGAAGCGGGTATCGCGGAAGTACAGACCCAGCGCGGCGGGACCGTGGGGTTCGATGTCCCCGAAACGATCCGACAGCAGGAAGAGCCCTTCGTGCTTGATGGTCAAGACGTCGCGGATATCCGCCGGGAGCGGCTCTTCGAGCGGCTCGGCGTCGGCGTGCTGCTGCCCTGACATGGACGAGGACTCTACCAAGGCGATCCGCCGATATACTGCGCGCCGACCCGCGAACGACAGGAGTTTGCCGTGCCGACCGTCACCATCCATGACTTCCGCGTGACCGACCGCGTGCTCGCCGAAAGCGAGCCGGACGCCGCCGACCTCGTCTACATCGGCGCGCGAGGCTCTGCTGCTTTCCCTTTCGTGGTCCAGCGCAAGATCGCAGGCCCCGGGGGCGTCTACATCGACGTGCTCGAGGTCGTGGACGCCGACGGGACCACGCTGGGAACGTGGGAGCGTCAGTTCGAGCTGGACGGTGAGTCGAAGCCGCGAACGCTCACCACCGAGGTGCGCGATCTGGTCTTCCAACATCCGGGGACCTACTCGCTGCAGTACTCGATCTACGACGACGTGATCGCCACCTTCCCGTTCAGCGTGCTCGAGCAGGCCGGACCAGGCGCCGGCATCGTTGCCGGCCCACTCGACCAGGCGCTCAGCAAGTCGACGATCCTGTGGCTGTCGCTGGGCGACGCGATCGACGAGACGCCCGAGAACAGCGGTCAGCCGGTCAAGCAGCCGCGATACAACGCGGGGATGGAGCACCCGGTTTGGTACGGGTACGAGAACGGGCGCGTCTACGTCCTCACCGGTCCCGGCGAGCAGCAGGTCCCCGGCCTGGGCGAGGCATCGACGGTGCATCTGATCGCACGCTCGAAGGACAAGCGATCCAAGATCGGTGAAGCGGACTGCGGCGTGGACCGGCTCGCCAAGGATGCCGAGTGGACCCGGATCGCCTCGGACCTGCTCGTCGGACGCCGCTTGAACCTGCGCGACGGCGACGGGGCGGTCAAGCGCTGGAGAGAAACCTGCGAGATCGTGGCCCTCTCGCCGCTGCCGCCTGCCTCACCGGTGGAGCACACCGCCGTCGTCACGGCCTGATCAGGGCGCGCCCGCTCCGCTGGGCTCGTCGGGGATGATCGCCATCGGTTGATCGTCTTCGGGTCGCCGGCGGCCGAGCATGAACCACGCCGATCCGCCCACGACGAGCAGAACCGGGACCAGCACCGCCAGCAGCGCGCCCACCCGCAGCGACGACGACTGGGCCGCGAAGCTCAGCGACGAGCCGAGCTTGGGTCGCCAGACGACCTCGTCACCCTCCGCGACCCCGCCGCCGGTGACGTCGCCCAGCGCACCCGGCATCCTGGCGCGGACCTCGAACTGCACGACCCGCGACAACGGCTCGAGGTAGCTGCGCACCTTCGGATCCAGACCGGTGCCGCTGAGGTCCATCGAGCCAGAGAAGCTCGTCGAGGATCGCAGGAACGATCGTGCCGCCTTGACGCCGAGCGTGGGACCCAGGTCGCCGAACGCACCTCCGCTCGACGACGAGTTCAGCTCGGACAGCGTGACGTTGAAGGCCTCTGCATCGGCGAACCGCCGCGTCGCACCGAGGATGAGCCCGCCGGCCGGCTCCTTGCGCTCGATCGTCCACCCTTTCGCGCGCAGACGCTCGAACAGCGCTTCGATGTCGGCGAGACCTTCGGACTCGCCCTGCCCGAGCTTCTTGAGCTGTGCGACGAGCTCGGCGTCCATGACCATCGCGATCCGCAGCGTTCCGCCCCCGTCGGGCTCCAGCGACGTAGTGATCTGCACGGTGAGCTGACACGCGGACGTCGCGGAGACGAGCAGTCCGAGCGCGACGACGCGCATACGCAGCGATCGGGGGCTCATGTCTTGCAATGCGATGCGAAGAAGTAGGTGGAGCTGCCCGGGTTCAGTCCTTCGTTGTCGAGCTTGTCGGCGGTCGTCAGCCGGAACGCCAGGTACGAAGAGATGCCCGGCTTACACGAGGCGAGTGGTCCGGCTTCGGTGATCCAGGTCGTTCCGGATGTGTGACGCATCGTCACCGTGCGCACGTCGTCACACGTCGCGCTCTGGCCGGAATGCGCGACACCGCTGCAGGTCTGGAAATGCAATCGAGCCCGCGCGACACCGACGCCGCGATCGATGATGTTGGCCTTGATATGCCGGAACCGCTTTCCGTCGTGCAGATGGAGCACCGACCCGTCCGGGTTACGGGGCACGAACGGTGGGCTTGCGTCGGTGTCGCCGGTGACCACGATCTCGCCGGAGCCTCCGTTGGAGGACACCACCACGCTCCCCCGCCGCTTGCCGTCGTAGGCGGCGTCGTGATCGAACTCGATCGTGACGGCGGTGCGCGCGCCGGGAGGGATCGTCCCAGCGCCGTTCGGCAGGTTGAGGTAGTCGCGATCGTCGGTCGCGGTGAAGGTCAGCGGTTCCTGTCCGACGTTGGCGAGCGTGAACGTTCTCGTCGATATGCCGTGGCTGCCGACCGCGAACGCAACGCCGGGGGTCACGACGCTGAGGATCGGAGCCGGCTCCACGACCGCGCTGACGCGCACGAGCGCTTTCCCCCCATCCGATGTGAACGCGATCTCCCCGGTGCTCGTGCCCCGCGGCAGGCCGGCTCGGTGCACCCGCAGCTTCAGCACCGTCGCTTTCCCACCGGCGAGCTTCCCGCCGGACGGTGCGACCTCGAGCCATGCTGCCGACGGCTTCGCGCTCCACGAGAGCTCCCCCGCCCCGCCGTTGGCGATACCGATCTGGCCCTCGGTCTCCGACGCGCTCAGCGACAGGTCGGCGGGCGACGTCAGCACCAGGGTCGCGGGGCCGCTCGCCTGCGCCACGGTCACCGTCGCGAACTCGACGGTCACCTTGCCGTCACCGCCGGGCGCGCGGACGGTGATCTCGGTCTTGAGTGTTTCGTTGGACCGGTGCCCGTACGAGCTCGCGCGCACCATCACCGAGAGCCTCCTGCCGCGGTCGATCACACCGGCCGCCGGATCCACCGTGAGCCAATCTGCGGCGGTGACGAGATCGAAGGACGCGTCCTCATCGACCTCGTTGATAAGCGTCAGAACCGCGCTGGGCTGTGTGGTAGTGAGGGAGATATAGCCGGGCGAGACCTTGAGCGATCCGACCACCGTACCCGGATCCCCCGAGCACGCCGCACCGGCGAGGAGGGTTGCTGCCGCGAGCATCAGGCTCAGGCGTCGCATCGATACGTCCCCGTGGAGGTCTTGAGGATCTGTCCGGACTTCGCGGCGGCAGCGAGGGCGCGCAAGAAAGCGTCGCGCGCCTCCGGCTGGGCGAACGGATCGACGTAGCCGGCGCGCAACGCGCGATCCCAGGCCACGGTCCAGTGCATCTCCTCGCCGGGATGGTCTTGCAGGACACGCACCGCCGCCTCCGCCGCTTCCATCATCGCACCAGCGCTCCGAGTTCGCGTCCGACGAGCTCGATCTGTTCGTCCTCGAAGATGGAGAACGGCAGCGCGGCCAGGGACACGATCACTTCGTCCACGCCGAGCGCCTCGAACTCCTTGATGCGCGCCGCGCACTCCTCGAGGGTGCCGATGAGGCCGTCGGCGCTGCGCCATACGTCAGAAGATGCCTTCAGCATCCCGCCCGGTGTCCACGCGACGAGCCGTTCGAACCGGCGCGCGTAGTCGTCCTCGTCGCGCGCCGCGTGTGTGTACAGCCCGACGCTGCGCCGGATCCCGCGGGGATGGCGGCGGGCGTCGGTGCACTCTGCGTCGAGGGTTCCCAGG
>JBKJXT010000186.1:0-10435 GCA_046716205.1 Actinomycetota bacterium | reverse complement strand
GCCTGCATGCCGGCGACGAAGATCTCGAAGCCCGTCATGACGACGCCGAAGAGTCCCGGCACGAAGAACGTTGCCTTGCCCAGCGGTCCGCCGGCCATGAACACCGCCGTCGCGGTCGCCAGCACGGCCAGCAACATGTGGCCGGCGACCATGTTGGCGAAGAGTCGCAGGGCCAGGGTGAGCGGCCGGAAGACGAAGGTCGAGAAGAACTCGATCGGTGCGAGCAACACGTAGACGGCCTTCGGAACCCCCGGCGGGAACATCGTGTTGCGGAGGTATCCGAAGAACCCTTGATTCTTCACCCCGATGCCGTTGTAGATGAGCCAGACCAAGATCGCCAGCGTGGCAGGGATCGCCATCCGGCTGGTGATCGGGAACTGGATGAACGGGATGATCCCCATGATGTTCAGGAAGAAGACCCAGAAGAAGATCGCGGTCAACAGGGGCAGCCACGGCTTGCTGAGGTGACCAAGCACCGGGAACGCGACCTGCTTCTCGACGAAGTCGAGACCCGCTTCCGCCACGTTCTGCACGCCGGTGGGCACGACCTTGGGCTTCCGGAACGCCAGCGCGAAGAACAGGATGAGCAACACGGTGATGACCATCATCATGATCATCGGGAACGTCACGTCGAGTGGGCCGACGGTGAACAGCGTCTTGTAGTTGAACAGGTGTCCCGCGTCGGGCGCGTGGAACGGCTTACCTTCCGCAGCGAACAGGATAGGAGTCACGATTCCTCCGGTGAGAACGTGAGGGCGAGCCAAGGGGTGCGTCGCAAGGTCCGGGCCTCCGCGACGATGACGAATACGACCGCCGCGCCGAAGGTGGCCGCGAAGACGGGCTCGTCGAGGAAGGTTCGGTTCTGGATCAGGACGAAGACTGCTCCGATCAGAGCCATGCGCACGGCGAAGCTCGGGAGCGAGATCATCATCGGAGCCGTCGCGGTGAGCTTGCCGGCGAAGGAGCTGATGACGGCCGACAGTCCGGCATTCGCCAGCACGACGACGATCGCGATCGACGCGGAGATGGCGCCGGCCCAGCCGCGGAACAACAACGCGATCGCGGCAACCGGCGCGAGGGCGACGATGCCCCACCCCAGCGCACCCCGCACCACCTTGATCTCGCCGCTCATCTCGCTTCCGACTCCCTGTCCTTGCGCGCTCGTGCGCGCCACGTCGGTTTCTTGATGACTATGTAGATGCCGATCGCGTGTCCTGCGCCCGCGCCGATCGCGAGCAGGATCGGCTCGGTTCCGAGGAGCCGGTCCAACCCGTAGCCGATCAGTGCCCACACAGCGGTCGCCGCCAGGAGCTCGGCGATCATGTTCCAGGCCTCACCGAGGCCCGTGTACACCAACTTGCGGTCAGCAGGACGCGGCATTGTAAACGGCACCCCCGGCGCGAAGTCAAAACGGCTGTCAAACCCATTTCCGCAGGTCAGAGGCCACTTTCATCCTCGGAAGCCCTGAGTTTGTGAAACTTTTCTCAATTATCTTAGCCTATCGGCGCGCCCTGCCCAACCTCGTGCTCCGGCTCTCGTCGTCGTCGGGCGTCGAGCCGCGCCGGAACATGCGCGGCAGGATCACGATCGACGCGATCAGCGCGACGACGATCCCCGCCGCCGTCAGCCGGTACGCAAGGCCCGGGCCGAGCGCGAGGACCAAGGCCGCCGACGCAAGCATCGCGCTCCACAGGTACATCACCAGCACCGCTTTCCGGTGCGACTGCGCCATCTCGTAGAGCCAGTGATGGATGTGCTGCTTGTCGGCATGAAAAACGCCCGTACGTCCGCGCATCCGGCGCGCGATGGCGAGGCTCGCGTCCGCCAGCGGGATCGCGAGGACGAAGATGGGGAGCAGGACCGGGACCACGAACCCGGCGACGTCGATGAACTTCGGCTCGGTCGTGCGGCTGATGCCGCTGACGGTTGCGCTGGCAAGCAATAGACCGAGGAGATAGGAGCCGGCGTCCCCCATGAAGATGCGCGCCGGTGCGAAGTTGAAGCGCAGGAAGCCGATGGTCGCGCCGGCAACGATGGCGGTGAGCAGTTCGGGGGTGGTCTGGACCTCCGGGGTGGTGTGGAAGGCATAGACGAAGAACGAGATGCTCGCGATCGTGACGACGCCCGTCGCCAGACCATCGAGCCCGTCGATGAGGTTGACCGCGTTGATCACCACCACCGTCCAGGCGACGGTGATCAGCGCCGAGAGATCGGCCGACAACGAGATCACCCCGACGCCGGGCAGCCAGAAGTACAGGATCTGGACGCCCCCGAGCACCAAGACCGCTGCGGCAAGGATGTGACCCGCGAGCTTCGTGGTGGCGCGCAGGTCTCGGATGTCGTCCACCGCGCCGAGGATGAGCACGACGGTCCCGCCGGCCAGGACGCCGACGGGCTCGGTCGAGGTCCGGAAGAGGTCCCGGAACTCGGGCATCAACGAGGCGACGGCGAGCGCGGCGGCGAAACCGGTGAACATCGCGATGCCGCCCAGCTGCGGGGTCGGCTCGCGATGGACCTTGCGGTCGCTGGGCATCGCCATCGCGACGCGCGCGCCGATGCGGCGCACGAGCGGCGTCGACAGGTACGAGACCGCGGCCGAGACGACGAAGACGATGAGGTACGGGCGCACGAGCGGCGAGCGTAGCGCGCGATCAGTCGGTGACGCTTATCCCCGGGGCCGGGAAGCGAGAGCAGAGCTCGCGAACCTCGCCGGCGATGCGAGCCAGCAGCGCATCATCTTCCGGCGTGCCCACCACCGCGGTCATCCACGCGGCGACCTGGCGCATCTCGTCGGTGCCCATCCCGCGCGTGGTGACCGACGGGGTGCCGATCCGCAGGCCACTGGGGTCGAAGGGCTTGCGCGGGTCGAACGGCACCGTGTTGTAGTTCGTCTCCAGTCCTGCGCGATCGAGTGCTTTCGCCGCGACCTTGCCCGAGACGCCCTTGTTGGTGAGGTCGATGAGGATGAGGTGGTTGTCGGTGCCGCCGCTGACGAGGTCGAACCCAGACTCAAGCAGGCCCGCCGCGAGCGCTTGCGCGTTGGTCACGATCTGGCGCGCGTAGACGGCGAACTCGGGCCGGGCGGCTTCGTGCAACGCGACCGCGATCGCCGCGGTGGTGTGGTTGTGAGGTCCACCCTGCAAACCGGGGAACACGGCGCGGTCGAGCACCGAGGCGTGCTGGGCTCGCGAGACGAACATCGCGCCGCGCGGACCGCGTAGCGTCTTGTGCGTCGTGGTCGTCACGACGTCGGCATGCGGGACCGGCGAAGGGTGCGCGCCGCCGGCGACGAGGCCGGCGATGTGGGCGATGTCCGCCGCGAAGACGGCGTCTACTTCGCGCGCGATCTCGGCGAAGGTCTCGAAGTCGATCGTGCGCGGGACCGCCGTTCCCCCCGCCCAGATCAGCTTGGGTCGTTCGGACTTCGCGAGATCGCGGACCTGGTCGTAGTCGATGAGGCCGGTGTCACGGCGCACCTCGTACTGCACGCTGCGGAAGAACTTGCCCGTGATCGAGACGTTCCAGCCGTGCGTGAGGTGTCCGCCGTGCGGCAGCGACATCCCCATCACCGTGTCGCCGGGCTTCAGGAAGGCGAGATACACGGCGAGGTTGCACGGCGAGCCCGAGTACGGCTGCACATTGGCATGCTCGGCGCCGAACAAGGCTTTCGCACGCTCGACCGCGAGCGTCTCGAGCGGGTCGATCACCTGCTGGCCTTCGTAGTAACGCTTGCCGGCGTAGCCCTCGGAGTACTTGTTCGTCAGGACGCTGCCGGTCGCGGCAAGCACAGCGTGCGAAACGTAGTTCTCGGAGGGGATCAAGCGGATCGAGTCACGTTCGCGGCGCTCTTCCGCCACGATCAGGTCTGCGACTTCCGGATCGGTTGCGCGAAGGGCATCCCAGTTCATGCGCCGTACTCCTTCTTCAAGCGTTCTTCGAGGGCGGTGATGTTCTGCAGGCGTGGTTCGTGGCGCGCGCCCTCGAACTCGGTCTTCATCCAGATGTCGAGGATCTTCAGCGCGACCGGCTCGCCACACGCGCGCTGGCCGACGCACAGCAGGTTCGCATCGTTGTGCAGGCGCGCGAGCTCTGCGGTGTACAGGTCGTTGCAGACCGTCGCGCGCACGCCGTGGATCTTGTTGGCGACGATCGCCTCGCCGTTGCCGGAACCGGCGACGATGACGCCGCGATCGGCGCGCCCTTCGGCGACCTCGCGCGCGACCGCCTCGCTCACGAGGGTGTAGTCGCTCGGCGTCTCGTCGGTTTCCGCGCCGAGGTCGGTAACGTCGTGACCAGCGTCGGTGAGCGCGCGCCGGTACAGCTCCTTGTAACGGAAGCCGGCGTGGTCGGAGCCGAGTGCGACGCGCATCGAGGTGAGCCTATCAATCGCGCCGAAGGGTCACGCGTCTATAGCGAGTGCGGTCTCGATGTCGTCGAGGACCGCGGGGAGCAGGCGCTCGATCAGCAGCGCGACGTCCTCGTAGGCCTGCTGGCCCGAGCCGAGAGGATCGGGGACCTCTTCGCCTGCCAGGAGCATGACCTTGGCGGGGTCGTCGACCAGCGAGCACACGTGGTTGAGCTGGTAGTCCTCCATCACGTAGATACGCCACGCCTGGCGCGCGAGGCGCGGAGTGAGATAGGTCGAGCGCAGCGAGCGGACGTCGAACCCGCGCGGGCTCATGGCTTTGATGGTTCCCTGCGAGGGCGGGCGCCCGTCGTCCGCGCCGATGCCGGCACTGGTGACGAGGAACTGCCCCTGGCCGAAACGCTCGTCGAGGGCGCGCTGCAACAACACCTCTCCCATAGGAGAGCGACAGATGTTTCCATAGCAAACGACGATGATCTCTCTCACGTGCAGTGATGGTACCGTCGCCTCGTTCGGCGCGCGCGCCTGCGCTTCTCGGCATCGCTTTGCACGCCGTGTAGATACGTTTCGACACCGAGTGTGTGGTCCGCGGCGATGATCACGTCGCCGGCTGACGGAGCTTGCGAGATGCGTGGTCCATCAGCGGGCTTCGGCGCGCGATCTGCGTCATCACCCACTCAAGGTCCGGCTGTCCTTCCGAGAGGGCGAGCACCGCGCGCGCTCCGTCGAGCAACCACGCCCAACGCACCGGAGTCACCAGCGCTAGCTCTCGCTCATCCAGCGGAGCATCTTCGAGATAACCGTAGACGATCTCGTCGTGCCGCCCCCGCCACGAGTGAGCGAACTCCGCGACCCGCAGATCCATGCACGCGAACTCGAAGTCCAGCAACGCCGTGAGACGGCCTTCTTGATAGAGCAGGTTCCACGGAGCAAGGTCGCCGTGGATGGGGATCGAAGGCAGTGAACCCGGGTCCAGTTCCGCGAACAAGCTCCGCGTGAGTTCGAGATGGCGGCGCAATATCGCGATCTCCCGTGGCAGTCTCGTTTCCCACGCGCCGAAGACCTCATCGATCGGCGGCGTCCGTGCGAAGCGCTCGTCGACGCGCGAGCCGCCCGGGCGCTGGTTCAGGGGCCCGATGCTCGCCGCGTCCGACTGGAATCGCGCGATCATGCGTCCGCGACGGCGCTGTTCTGCTCGTATCGACGCCGGCGTTCGCGGCGAGCGCGGCCGCCCGGGGAGCCGCTCGAAGAAACACCACACGCGGTCACCGACGACGATCGGGTCCCGCACCGCTTGCGGCACAGGCCACCCCAACGTTCGGAATCGATCCATGAGGTCGCTCTGCCAGCGAAGGTCCTCGATCGTGCGGTGGCGCTCCAACCTCGTCACGAAGATCGGGCCGTCGGCCGTCGTCGCCGTCCAATGAACGCTGCGCGCGCCGACCTCCCAGCGCTCGACCTTGGTGGGAGACAGACCAGCCGCCAGTAACACAGCCCGCGCGGTGACCGGCCGATCGGGGTTCGACTTGATCATCGGCCTCAGCTCGATCCGGACACGTAGAGATCGGTCGGGCGATGCTAACCCATGCCTGGAACGGGTCCCGATCGGTTCTCGGCATCGTTGGGAGTCGAGCGGATCACTCTCTGCAGCAGAGATCGGCTGCGCCCTCGGCCGGTTCTGAGCCTCTGGCCCCTCTGTTTAGCCAAGATAGCCCTCGAGCGTTATGGAATTCTCTCCAGGATGTGGGACAATAGTCCTACGGCCCAACCGAAGGGCCGTAAGGAGGCCCGGACTCCATGGCTCGCATCTTGCTGTTGGACGAGGACTCGCCGCTGAAGATCCTCACTCGGTCGGCTCTGCGCACCGGCGGTCACGAGACCGTGCTCGCGAACGATGCCGCGGAGGTCATCGCCTTGGCGACCAATGAGCGCTTCGACCTCATCCTGGTCGATCTGGCGCCCCCCGACATGAACGGAACCGCGATGGTCAGGCAGCTCGCGCTCGTCACCGGCCACGGCGGCACGCCCATCGTGACGATGGCGGACGCCGGCGCCCCGGTCGACCTCGTCGCCGTCGCCCAAGCCGGCGCGGTAGACCACCTACGCAAGCCGTTCGGGTTCGGCGAGCTTGATACGACGATCAATCGGTTCGCAACCGCGTCGCCGGATCGCGTTGAGGACCTGCGCGTGATCCGTCAGAGCTCGGCCGAGCTGTACAAGCAGACGATCGAGTTGATGGAGACGGCAAAGACAGCCGGCTGATCAGATCCGATCGACATCCGCGAACGCGCGCCCTCACGAGGCGCGCGTTCTGCTTCTCAGGCACGCAGGATCGGCGCGCCCAGAGCCTCCTCCAGCTTCGCGACCGAGATCGGACCTTCGCGTATCAACACCGGAGCTGGCTTGGTCAGATCGACGATCGTGGAGCCAGCGTCCGACTCCGACGGCCCTCCGTCTACGTAGACGCCGACCGCGTCGCCCAGGCGCGCTGCGATATCGGCGACGTCGCGCGGGGTCGGCTCGGTCGAGATGTTCGCGCTCGTCATGGCGACAGGCCCCACGATCTCGAGTAACGAGATCAGATCGATATGCCCCGGCATCCGCAAGGCGATGGTGCCGTCGGTCTGCCCCAGGTCCCATTCCAGATCCGGCGTCTGGCGAAGGACCATCGTGAGCGCACCCGGCCAGAACGCGGCTGCGAGCTCCATCGCGGCCGGCGGCACGTCGGCGCACAGCGCCCATGCTTGACGCGGCCGGCTGACGACGACGGGCAGCGGGAGCGCGCGCGGCCGTTGTTTCACTTCGAACACCCGCGCCGTCCCCACGCGGTTGAACGCGTCGACGGCGAGTCCGTACACAGTGTCGGTCGGGAACACGACGAGCTCCCCGGCGCGCAACGCACCGGCGGCGCGCGACACCGCATGTCCGCGATCCTCCAGCAACGAGACGATGTTCACCACTGCCCCACCCATCGCGCCTCGACGACGCGGTCGCGTCCGGCGAGATCCTGGGTGATGGCGACCTCGTCGTAACCGATGACTTCCAACAGACGCTTCACGCGATGTCCTTGCGTTTCGCCGATCTCGACCACGAGCCATCCGCCCGGCGCGAGCCACATCCGAACCTGCTCCAGCAGCTCGACGATCACCTCGATCCCCGTCTCGCCCCCGATCAACGCCTCACGCGGCTCGAACCTGCGCACCTCGGGCGGGAGCGCGTCGAACTCGCCCAGCGCGATGTAGGGCGGGTTGGATACGACAACGTCGACGCCGCCACCCAGCGCAGGGTGCAGCGGCGACATGAGGTCGCCGGGCAACAACGTGCATCGCAGACCGGTGCGCGCCAGGTTACGCAGCGCCCACCCGCGCGCAGCACCGGTCTGTTCAGTGGCGAAGATCCGCGCGTTCGGCACTTCCGCCGCCATCGTCAGTGCGATCGCGCCGCAGCCGGTCCCGACGTCGACCACCGTCGGCCGTGGACCGCGTTCCCGCGCCCGCGCGATGGCACGGTCGGCGGTGATCTCGGTCTCCGGCCTCGGAACCAGCGCCCCCGGCCCCACTTCGAGCTCGAGGCCGCGGAACACAACGCTACCGACGATGTAGGCGAGCGGTTCGCGCCTGGCGCGCCGTCCGATGAGCTCGTGGAACCGCGTGCGACGATCGCCGGGGAACGGTTCGTCGGGCGACGCCATCAACGAACCGCGGCGTCGCCCCAGTACGTGCGCAGCGATCCATTCCGCGTCGGTCCGCGCCGTGTCGATACCCGCGCCGGCGAGTGTCTTCTCCGCCAGCAAGAGCTCGTCGGCGACCGTGGTCACCGTCATCGGGGTTCTCGATCCGCGATCGTGAGCGCATTGATGATCTCATCCAAGTCGCCTTCAAGGACCGCAGGCAACTTGTGAACGGTTACGCCGACGCGATGGTCGGTGACCCGGTTCTGCGGGAAGTTATAGGTGCGTATCTTCTCGGAGCGCTCGCCCGTCCCCACCTGCCCTTTGCGTTCGGCGGCGATCTTGGAGCGCTGCTCTTCCACGGCGCGCTGCAGCAACCGCGCTCGAAGGATACGCATCGCGCGTTCCCTGTTCTGCAGCTGCGACCGTTCCTCCTGACAGGCCACGACCTCACCGGTCGGCACGTGCGTGATGCGAACCGCAGAGTCGGTCGTGTTGACGGACTGGCCGCCGGGGCCGCTGGACCGGTACACGTCGATCTTGAGGTCGGTGTCCTTGATGTCAACGTCGACGGCCTGCGCCTCGGGCAAGACGGCAACGGTCGCCGTCGAGGTATGGATCCGTCCCTGCGACTCGGTTGCGGGCACGCGCTGCACGCGATGCACCCCCGACTCGAACTTGAACTTCGAGTAGGCGCCCTTCCCCTTCACCGAGAAGATCACTTCTTTGTATCCCCCGATGGATCCCGGCGCTTCGCTGAGGACCTCGACCTTGTACCGATGCCTCTCCGCGTACGCGTTGTACATCCCGTAGAGGTCGCTGGCGAACAGCGCAGCCTCATCGCCACCGGTCCCTGGACGGATCTCGACGATGACGTCTTTGTCGTCGCGCGGATCGCGGGGAACGAGCAGTTCGCGCATCTCGGCTTCGAGCTCTTCCAGGCGCGCCTGTCCCTTCGCGATCTCGTCGCGCAAGAAAGCCGTGTCCGCGTCGCCAGCGCCGTTGAGCATCTCGCGTGCGGCAGAGACGTCTTCGTCGATGGCCTGGTACTGCCGGAAGACGTTCACGACCGTAGATAGGTCGGAGTGCTCCTTGCCCATCTCGCGCAGCTTGTTCAGGTCGCGGGCGACGTCGGGGTCGGCGAGGAAGCGCTCGAGTTCGTCGAAACGCGCGATGATCTCGTTGAGGCGGTCGGAGATTCTCTTCTCGAGCATGGCAAGCACCAAGTGAGTCGGGAGTCTATCGCGGTGCGGAAGGAGCGAGTTCCGCTACGGCTCGGGCGTGGTGCCCTCGGACTCATCCTCGAGGTGCTGCAGGGAGTCGCCGGTCACGACCGGCGAGGTCAGGCCGGCAACGCGGTGGCGCTCGGCGGTGGGCAGGACCGCCTGGAACGACCGGATGGCGACCTCGATCTGGTCGCGTGTCGGCGGCTTCGTCGTGATCTTCTGCAGCCACAGTCCCGGCTTCATCAGGCCACGCACGATGAGGTTGTCACCGTGCCCGGCGCCCAGTCGTAGCCCCTCGTACGCGATACCGGCGAGCACGAAGATCCCGAGCACGCGCTCGACGATCTGGATCCACAACGCCGGACGCCCCAAGAACGTGTACGCGACGATCGTGAGCAGCATCGTGATGATGAGGAAGTTCGTGCCGCATCGCACGTGCAGCGTCGAGTACTTGTCAACGGCCTCCGGCTCGAGCACCGGCTCGTTCGCCTCGTAGGCAGCGATCGTCTTGTGCTCCGCGCCGTGGTACTGGAAGACGCGGCGGATCTCCTTCACGAACGAGATGCCGATCAGGTACCCAAGGAAGATGACCAGCCGGAAGACCGCCTCACGCACGGCACGCCCGAGCGACTGACCGCCAGGACACGACTGTCCCGCCGCGAACTCCGAGCCGGGGTTCGCCGAGCAGAACGACTTCTGCGCCGCGTTCAGGTCTGGGCCGCCGATGTTGGAGATCAGGTTCGGCAAGATGATGAAGATACTGATGAACAACACGAGCGCGACCGTCATCGTGCCGGCCATCTGCTTCTTGGTGAGCTTCTCGTCTTCTTCGAGCGCCTGGTTGGCGCTGATCATCATGGCGCGCATGCCGATCGACAATGCCTCGGACATGGCGGCGATGCCGCGGAACACTGGCTTACGGAACAGCGGATACCGGCCGGAGAGTCCCTTCACCGGATGCGTCTCGAGCCATATGTCTTGGGTCGGACGACGAACCGCAACCGCCCACGTCTCGCGGCCACGCATCATCACGCCCTCGAGGAGAGCCTGACCTCCGTAGTAATGGGGGCGCGGCGTATCACCCATGAAGGATCAGGGCTTGGGCTGCGCCTTCGCGTAACGGCGCTGGAACCGCTCGACGCGACCGCCGGTGTCCACGAGCTTCTGCTTGCC
>JBKJXT010000185.1:0-4087 GCA_046716205.1 Actinomycetota bacterium | reverse complement strand
AACAGGTCCTGCACGACCTCGTACACCGAGGCGTGAGCCTCGCGGTAGAAGTCGTCCGGTCGCAGGGTCTCGAGGACCTCGCTGGCGGCGGTCTTGGAGAGCATCACCGAACCGAGCACGGATTCCTCCGCCTCGAGATTGTGCGGCGGCACGCGGCCTGCATCGAGGTCGCGGACCGGCGGACGCATCACTGCCATCGGCATCGAACCCTATGGGCAGGCTGTGACAGCAACGTCGTCTCGTCCACACGCCGTCCACCGTCGGGCAGCGTCAACGCACAGGTCAGGCGACTCTGTCCCCAGGTTGTCCACAGGCCCCAAGAACGGAGAAAGCCGCCTCGCTGGGCGGCTTCCGATCGAAACGTCGACGGTGGCAACAGAGCGCCGATTATAGGGAGCGCTGCCGAACGTGCAAGAGCGGCAAGAACACGCGAACGGAGTGACCGGGCCTGTGGCGCGCCCGACACCGTCGTGCGAGAACCCGATTCTGCACCTACCATTGCCGGACCGCCATGAGAAAGCCTTCCGTCCTCTTCGTGCTCGTCCTGAGCCTCGCGTTGAGCCTTAGCGGCTGCAGCCGGTACGCCCGGCGTGGCGCCGCCCCGCCGGCGACCGAGGGACCGGTCAGCTACGGCGACAACAGCAAGCTCCCGACGAACCCCACCGCGAGACCGGCGGCATCCAAGAAGGGAACCATCGTCGTGCAGATCAGCGACGACAAGGGGCGGGCGCTCCCCGGCGCGATCGCTCGCGTGAAGGGGCCGAAGACGTTCTCGAAGGCCACCGACCGCAGCGGCAAGGCGCGCTTCACGGTGCCGCCGGGACGCTACGTCGTGGACGTCGCGCCGTGCGGATCGACCGTGATCACCGACAGCCACGACTCGGGCACCGCCGACGTCGGGGCCGGCCAGACGATCGAAGCCCCGCTACAGGGGATCGAGTGGCACCTGCGCTATCGCCCCGAAGCGGCGGTGGCATTGTCGAGGCGCCCGCCGTGGCAGGTCGGCTCGGAGGCCACACTGCGCGTGCGGGTCGCCGACGGCTGCGACATATCGAAGACGGCGTCGGGCGTGTCGATGGCCAGCTACACCTGGAAGGCGAGCGCGAACTTCCGGATCCTGTCGGCGGCCACGCGCGCCGACCGGCAAGGATATCTGCCGATCACCGTGCGGTGCGTGTCCGCTGGGAACGGCTCGATCGTGATCCGCAACCGTTTCGACCCGCCGGATCAGGTCGATCTGCTGGCCGCTGCGTCGGGTCCACCGTCGGGGAAACGATGGTGCGAGTGATCGCGTAGGAACGCCGAAGGCGCGCCTGGTAGGCGCGCCTTCTTCGTTCGTGGATCCGCTAGGCCTTGATCACGTCGATCGTGATCGCAGCCTCGACGTCGGCGTGCACCCGCAGGTGGACCGTGTGCGACCCGAGGCTCTTGATCGGAGCATCGAACTGCAGCCGCTTGCGGTCTACCTTCGGACCACCGGCCTTGGTGATCGCAGCAGCGACCTGCGTCGGGGTGATCTGGCCGAACAGGCGGCCGCCTTCGCCCGCCTTGGCGCTCACGCGGATCGTGAGCGCGCCGAGCTGCTTGGCGATGTCCTGTGCCTGTTCGACGTTGCGGACCTCGCGGAGCTCCCGCGTGCGTCGGAGATCCTCCACCTGCTTGAGCGCGCCCTTGCTCGCCGCGATGGCGAATCTGCGCGGGATCAGGAAGTTGCGGGCGTATCCGTCCGCGACCTCCACCACGTCCCCGGGCGCGCCCAGCGTGCGGACCTCTTGCGTGAGAACGACCTTCATTTTGTCATATACGGTAGGAGCGCCATCTCGCGAGCGTTCTTGATCGCCGTCGCGATATCGCGCTGATGCTGGGTGCAGGCGCCCGTCACCCGGCGAGCACGGATCTTCCCGCGATCGCTGATGAACTTCCGGAGCAACTGCGTGTCCTTGTAGTCGACCCATTCCGCTTTCTCGGCGCAGAATGGGCAGACCTTGGTCCGCGGCTTGCGCGCGAAGCCCTTCTTGTCCGCGCGCGGGCCACGTCCCTTTCCGTCGCGGCCTTTCGAGCCGCCTCCTTTGGGATCTCTGGGCACTGTTCCTCCATCAGCCGTTCGCTAGAACGGCACTTCCTCCGGCACCGGCGTTCCGGCCCAGTCGCCGCCCTCTGAGGAGGAGGCTCCTTGACCGCCGCCGCGCGACGTCTTCTCGACCTTGGCGGTCGCCCATTTGAGCGACGGTCCAACCTCGGTGGCTTCGATCTCGCCCCCCGTGCGCTTCTCGCCCTCCTGGGTTTCCCACGAACGCATCTTCAGCGCACCGGTCACGATGACGCGGTTTCCCTTCTGCAGGGTCTCTGCGACGTTCTCTGCGAGCTGACGCCAGACGTTGACGCGGAAGTAGGACGTGTCGCCGTCCTTCCACTCGTTGGTCTGCGGGTCCCGGATACGCTTGGAGACCGCCATGCGGAAGTTCGCAACCGCTGCTCCTTGCGCCGTGAACCGAAGCTCCGGATCGTCGGTGAGGTTCCCCACCAGGGTGACCGAGTTCTCGCTCATTGCTCCCACCTCCCGGGGAAGGACCGTGGTTGATTCAGTTCTTTCCCGGGCGAGTGATCTTGTGCCGCATCGTCTCGTCCGCGAGCCCGAGCACGCGATCGAGCTCTGCCATCGCCGGTGGTTCCGACTGCAGGTCGGCGACGACGTAGTAACCCTCGTTCAGGTGATTCATCTCGAAGGTCAGCTTGCGCCGGCCCCAGGTGTCCACCTTGGTCACTTCGCCACCGCGATCCGTGACGATGGCCAGATACTTGTCCAGCGACTGCTGGATGGTGGCATCCTCGAGTCGAGGATCCAAGATGACCATGACTTCGTAATGGCGCCGGTCCGCCATGTTCCACCTCCTGTGGGCTAGACGGCCCCCTCCGGAGAGGGAGCAGGGGGTGGTCCCCTATCTTCCGGCGGCTTACCGGGCTACCGGACCGCGTCAGGATAGCAGCGCCGGGTAGGCACCTCCAGCCCGGGATCTGCGTTCGAGGGGAATGGGGCGAACTGCTGGGCTTGCCGGTTCGGATCTGCATGACATTGACGCTACCCGGTGGGTGTGACAGCGACCTCGGTGAACCGGCTAGACGGGGCTCGGCGAGGGCGAGGGGGAAGGAGCCGGCGAGGTGGTGGCCGGAGGGTCGCCGACCTCGATCTGGGCGGGATCCTCGGTCGGTGCGTGGTCATCCTGGACCTGGAAGCGGCCCTCGTCCGGGAAGGTGACGAAGATCGTCTGCCCCGGCTGGATGGAGCCCGTCGACCAATCACGACCGCGCGGACAGTTCATGCAGGTGGCGGTATGGGTCGAGTCGGTCTCGTTGACGAAGGCGATCCGATCGCCCGGCTCGATGTGCACGTCGCTTGGGACGAACCGCAGCGGCCCAACGCTGGTCTTGATCCTCATCGTTGCGTCCGCCCCGGTGGTCGGAAGGAGCGCGATGAACGCCGCCAAGCAGGCGAGAGCCGGCACGATCGAGAAGCGGAGCCACTTCATACGCGCGGCATGATACGGCGTCAGCCGGGAGTGAGGTAACGGCGCCAGACGCCGAACCCAGCGGCCGCGAGCACGACGATGGCTCCGAGGGCCACCAAGCCCCGGCCGGGCCCCTTGCCGCCCGAGGCGGCGGGTGAGCCGGCGATCAGGGTCGGACCGTCGCTCGGAGAGGGAGACGCAGACACCGTCGGGGACGGGCTCGGGCTCTTGCTGATGGTGCGCGTTGGCGTCGGGTTGACCGACCTGGTCTTCGCAACCCTTGGTTTCGCCTTGGGATTCACCTTGATCCGGGCGCACATGCCGCACGGCTGCTCGGTGGCTCCCACGTTGGGATCGGGTGGCGTCGCGGTGTTGCCGTGCACCTTGCAGAAGTAGTCGAATGTCCCCGCGCCATCGAAGGTGTGGCTGTAGTTATCCCCGGGATCCACGCAATCCTCGGTCGTGAGCGGGTTCCCGTCGTCGCACGTGTCGCTGGCCGTGGAACTGAAACTACCGTCGAAGGCCGTGACGGTATGCGCCAGATCTCCCCCGTTGGACCAGGTCACGCTGTCGCCCACCGT
>JBKJXT010000184.1:0-4629 GCA_046716205.1 Actinomycetota bacterium | reverse complement strand
GATGATGGCGGACCGCTCGCCGTCGGAGATGATGAACCGGATGTCCTCGCTGCAGAACGTGTTCACCATGGTCGAGGAGATCCCGAAGGTCACGATCGCCGCGATCAACGGCTATGCGCTCGGTGGCGGATGCGAGCTCGCGCTGTGCTGCGACTTCCGCGTCGTGGCCGACAACGCGCGGATGGGCCAGCCCGAGATCATGCTCGGGATCATCCCCGGCGCGGGTGGGACGCAACGCCTGCCGCGCCTGGTCGGGCCGGCGCGCGCCAAGGACCTCATCTACAGCGGCCGCATGGTCGACTGCGTCGAGGCGTTGCACATCGGCCTCGCCGACAAGGTCGTCCCGCCCGAAGACGTCTACAAGACCGCCGTGGAGATGGCGATCGAGTACGCGAAGGGACCGACGGTCGCGCTTCGCGCGGCGAAGATGGCGATCCAGCGCGGGCTCGAGATGGACCTAGGCGACGGGCTCGCGTTCGAGCGTGAGGTGTTCGTGAACCTGTTCGCGACCGAGGATCAGAAGATCGGGATGAAGTCCTTCGTCGAAGAAGGCCCCGGCAAGGCCAAGTTCGTCGGCCGATAGTTCGTCCGCACCCCGACGGAGCGCTCCCGATGAGTGCCTAGATCCAGCCTCGCCGCTTGAAGTACGTGTACAGACCGATGCCCGCCGCGGCCATCGTTCCCAGCGCGAACCAGAAACCGAAGATATCCCCTTCGTTCGGGACCAGCGCGAAGTTCATCCCGTACACGCTCGCGATGAACGTCGGCACGGCGATGATCGCCCCCCATCCGGTCAGTCGCTTCGTCACGTCGTTCAGCGACTGCGCCTGCGCCGAGCGCTGCAGGTTGATCACCGCTTCCACCAGGTCATCCACGTTGCGGACCTGATCGATGATCCGCAAAGCGTGGTCGTGTACGTCCCGGAAGGCTGCGGCCGTCGTCGCCGTGATCAGCGGGGAGCGCCCCGGCTGAAGGATCGTGGCGAGCACGCGCTCTCCGGGGATGACGTAACGGCGCAACCGCGATAGCCGTTGCTTCAGGGAATACAACCGGTGCTCGATGTTGGGCACGGTCGGGTTCTGAAGCAAGATGTCCTCGAGCTCCTCGACCTCTATCTCGAGCCCGTCGGAGATCGCTTGATAGTCGTCCACGACGGCGTCGAGCAACGCATGCATCACATAGGAGGGCCCCTGGTCGGCGCTCTTCTCGTTGACCAGGCAGCGGCGGTGCGCCTCCTTCAGCGTGCGCTCGGCGCCATTGTGAAGGGTCATGACGTAGCGCTGCCCGACGAAGCACGAGATCTGTGTCGCCTCCAACTGTCCGTTCACCGTGTCGAGCTGCTGCATGACGGCGAAGAGATGGTTCTCGTAGGTCTCAAGTTTTGGCCGCTGACGGTTGTTCAGCGAGTCCTCCACCGCCAGCGGGTGGAGGTCGAGCTCGCCGGCCATCAGTCCGATGTCCTTGCGCGACAGCCTGCGGGAATCGACCACCGCCCACACGAGGTTCCCCGGCCGCTCGATCAGGTCCGAGATCTTGGTGAGGTCCGTGACCTCGCTCCATCGTGCCCCATCGTGACACAGCGCGGTCAGCATGTTCGCTCGGTGTGTCGCCTTCGTCTCATGACGTGCGAAGACTAACGCTTGGGGGCTGATGTGAGTGAGAAGGGTGTCGTGGGTATCCTGGCGCGCATGTACGCGGAGAAGCCGAAGAAGAGCTAGTGGCGACGTTCGCAGAGCCGATCCGCAACGCTGCCGGGCAGCTCGTCGCGCCCGCGCCGCCCGAGATACCACGCGCGTTCCACAAGCGCGTTGCCCGGGTGACGCGCTTCATCATCTCGCACCGCCTGTACACGCCGCGATACGTCCTTCATTACCTGCGGTACCTGAAGTTCCGCATCACCCACCCGCACGTGAACTGCGAAGGGTTCTTCTTCATGGCGCGCGGGGTGGAGATCTACGCGCGCCGCGGGTACTCGCGCCTGACGATCGGGCGCTGGGCGTTCATCGGCAAGGGGAACGCGATCCGCTGCCACGAGGGCAACCTCCGCATCGGCAGCAAGGTCGTCATGGGCGCGACGAACACGATCAACTGCTACCTCGACATCGACATCGGCGACGACTGCATCCTCGCGGACTGGATCTACATCTGCGACTTCGACCATCGCTATGAAGACCTGGACGTGCCGATCAAGAAGCAGGGGATCGTGAAGTCACCGGTGAAGATCGGCGCGAACTGCTGGCTGGGCGAGAAGTCGACCGTGCTGCGTGGGGTCACGATCGGAGAGGGTTCGGTGATCGCGTCCCATGCGTTGGTCAACCGCGACGTCCCTCCGAACTCGATCGTCGGTGGGGTGCCCGCACGGGTGTTGAAGAAGCGTGGCGAGAAGACCCAGCGTGGCTGAGGCCTCCGAACTTCCCGCGCACCAGCTCCATCCGAAGATCCTTACGCTTTGGCGACTCGGGTTCACCCTCGTGTCCTTGACGGCCGCCGTGGTGACTGGGTTCCTTCTCGCCGGCGCGAGCGCCGCCTGGGGCTTCGCCGGCGCGATCACCGTCGGCGCGCTGGGTGCGATCCTCACGGCCACGATCCCGCCGCTTCGATATGCGCGATGGCGGTATGAGATACGCGAGCGAGACGTGTTCCTGTCGAAAGGAACCATCGTGCACACGATGGCGTTGATCCCCTTCGACCGCATCCAGATGGTGCAGACGACACAGGGTCCGCTCGACCGGAGGTTCGCGCTCATGCAGCTGGTGATCAGGACCGCTGCCGGACAAGAGGCGATCCCCGGTCTCACGATCTCAGAAGCCGAACGGCTCCGTTCGGAGCTCTCGGCCATCGCCGGGAGCGACAGTGTCTGAGTGGCGGCGTCTCCACCCGATCGCGGTGGTCACCTGGCTCCTGGATGGGATGAAGCAGTTCTGGTTCGCACTGGCGCCGATCCTGTTCTCCTCGGGTCGCGCCCGCATGCTGTCCCTGGTCGCCTTCGCGACGATCCTGAGCATCGGCGCGACGATCCGGTGGCTGCGGTTCCGGTACATGCTTACCGCGGATGCGCTGGTCATGGAGGGCGGCGTCGTGCATCGATGGGAGAAGACGATCCCTCGCGCGCGCATCCAATCCTTAGACCTCAACCAGAAGCTCCGCCACCGGCTGCTCGGCCTGGTGGAGGTGCGCGTCGAGATCATCGGCGGTCGCCAAGAACCCGAGGGACGGCTCCGCGCTGTGAGCCGCGCGGAGGCGGACCGGCTCCGTCGCGAGCTGCTCAGGACCCCGGATGTTGCGGTGGGATCTGAGATCGACACGCCGCTGGTGGTGCTCGACGCGGGCGGCATCCTGCTGGCCGGACTCACCGGCGGGCGCGTCGCGGTGACCGGGCTGATCTTCTTCGCGTTCATGCAGTACCTGCCCGAGTCGCAGCAGGATCGCCTGGGCAAGGGGATCGGCTCGTTCATCGAGACCTCTGGACAACCCCGCGCGGTCACCATCGCGCTGCTCGTGCTCACCGCGCTGTTCGCGATCGCGGTCCTCGGCCTCGCGATGACCGTCATCACGTTCTGGGGGTTCGAGGTACGGCGGGAGGGCGATCGGATCATGGTGTCGCGCGGCCTGCTCGACCGGCGACGCTCGATCGTACCGCTGCGGCGCATCCAGGCCGTGCGCATCCATCAGAACCTGCTGCGGCGGATGTTCGGCTGGGCGTCTGTCTCGGTCGTCGTCGCAGGGTACGGCCCGCAGGCCGAGAAGGAAGGCCTGCACATGCTCTTGCCGGTGGGAACGCTGCAAGCCGCGCGGACGCTTGCGGCTTTCGTGATACCGCAAGCCTCGCTGGTGGACAACATCGAACTGGAGCCGGCTCCGTTGCGCGCGCGAGGCAAGCGCATCCTTCGCGCGCTGCTTGAGTCTGCGGTGATAGTCGCGTTCTTGGTCGTGAGGTTCGGATCGGCCGGGTACTGGTCTGCCTTCATCCTGCCCTTCGCGGTCGCGTGGGGGGTCGCGTCCTACCGCGCGCTTGGCCACGCGTTGGCTCAGGGCGCGATGCTGGCGCGCAGCGGCGTACTCGACCGAGTGGTGACCGTGGTCCCGATGGCGAACGTGCAGCGGATGCGCCTGACGGCCGGCCCGCTGCAGCGTATCCGGCGCCTCGCGGAGCTTCGCGTCGTCGTGCCCCGCGGGAAGGCGGTCGCAGAAGACCTCGACCGCTCGCGCGCCGAGGAGCGATTCCGAGAAGTCGCCCTAGCGCTCGGCGCGCCCGTGACTTGAGGCGACCCGAGTCAGTGGCCCAGATGCCGGCACGACGCGCAGAACGTGAACGCCGGCGAGCACCTCCAGGATGCGCAACGTCGGCCACCGGACCGACTCGAGGCGCGCCAGTCTCGAGGTCGGGGTATCCTTCCACGCACCTTCCCCAGCGTCAGAGCGATCTCATGAGACCCTGTCCGGATCCCGTCGCGCCGTCCTGGGGGACGGCTGTTCGCTGATGCGCGGCTTCCGGCGGTACGGCGCGACGCTCGGCGCAGGCATCGCAGTGCTCCTCGGCGCGTCGGGCGGAACCTTGTTCGCACGGCTCGCCTCGGCGGAGAGCGCTCCAGCCAACAGCCTTCCGGTCGCGAGCGCACCGTTCGTGGT
>JBKJXT010000183.1:0-8683 GCA_046716205.1 Actinomycetota bacterium | reverse complement strand
CGGCAAGGGCGTCCACATCGTCACCACGAATGACTACTTGGCGCGCCAGCAGGGCGCGGAGTGGATGGGACGCATCTACCGCTTCCTCGGCATGAGCGTCGGGCTGATCCAGGCGAACATGCGCCCGCAGCAGAAGCGCCCCGCCTACGGCGCCGACATCACCTACGGCACCAACAACGAGTTCGGCTTCGACTACCTGCGCGACAACATGACGCTGGTGCCCGAGGATCGGATGCAGCGCGGCCATCACTTCGCGGTGATCGATGAGGTCGACTCGATCCTGATCGACGAGGCGCGCACGCCGCTGATCATCTCCGGTCCCTCCGAGGAGTCGGCGAAGTGGTACCGCACGTTCTCGCGGCTGGTGCCGCGCCTGAAGCCCGAGGTGCATTACGAGGTCGACGAGAAGAAGCGCACCGTCGCGGTCACCGAGACCGGCGTGCATGAGGTCGAGAAGATGCTCGGCATCGAGAACCTCTACGACGAGATCTCCTCGCCGCTGGTGCACTACCTGCAGAACGCGTTGAAGGCCAAGGAGCTCTACAAGCGCGACGACGATTACATCGTGCAAGCCGGCGAGGTGAAGATCGTCGACGAGTTCACCGGGCGCGTGCTCGAGGGCCGGCGTTACTCCGAGGGCATGCACCAAGCCATCGAGGCGAAAGAGAACGTTCGCATCAAGGAAGAGAACGTCACGCTCGCCACGATCACGATCCAGAACTACTTCCGCATGTACGACAAGCTCTCGGGGATGACGGGAACTGCGGTCACCGAAGCGGCGGAGTTCGAGCACATCTACAGGATGGGGGTCGTCGAGATCCCGACCAATCGTCCGATGATCCGCAAGGACGAGCCCGACGTCGTGTTCAAGACCGAAGAGGCCAAGTTCAACGCCCTCGTCGACGATCTGGTGGAGCGCTACCAGAAGGGCCAGCCCTGTCTCGTCGGCACGGTCTCGATCGAGAAGTCTGAGCGACTGTCGCGGATGCTCGAGCGCCGTGGGGTCACCCACAACGTGCTCAACGCGAAGCAGCACGAGCGTGAGGCATACATCGTCGCGCAGGCCGGACAGAAGGGCGCGGTCACGGTCGCGACCAACATGGCCGGCCGAGGCGTCGACATCATCCTCGGCGGCAACCCCGAGTTCGAGATCAAGCAACAACTGATCGCCGACGGCCTGGACCCCGAAACCGACGAGTTCGACGCCGAGCGCAAGCGTCGCTACGAGCAGATCAGCGAGACGTGGGAGAAGGAGCACGAGGCGGTCGTCGAGCTCGGCGGGCTCTATGTGCTGGGCACCGAGCGTCACGAGTCGCGCCGCATCGACAACCAGTTGCGCGGGCGCTCGGGGCGGCAAGGCGATCCCGGTGAGAGCCGCTTCTACCTCTCCCTGCAGGACGACCTGATGCGCTTGTTCGCGACCGGCATGGTCGAGCGCGTCATGAGCGCGATGAAGGTCCCCGACGACACGCCGATCGAATCCAAGATGGTGTCGCGATCGATCGCGCGCGCACAGTCGCAGCGCGAGCAGCAGAACTTCGAGATCCGCAAGAACGTCCTGAAGTACGACGACGTCATCAACAAGCAGCGCGAGGTGATCTACGAGCGCCGCAACCAGCTGCTGGACGGCGACGACATCGAGGAGATGGCCGAGAAGTTCGTCTCCGACGTCGTCGGGAGCGTCGTCATGGAGTTCCTGAACCCCGACATCCAGCCGGAGGAATGGGACTGGGACCCGCTCGTCACCCAGATGCGAACGATCTACCCAACCCAGCTCACGCGCGACAGCTTCGAGCTCGGGAAGTTCCTCACCCCCGATGAGGTCGTCGAGCGATACCAGGAAGAGGCGCTCGAGCTCTACGACAAGCGCGCGGAAGAGATCGGCACCGAGGAGTACCGCTCGATCGAGCGGCGCGTGCTGTTGTCGGTGCTCGACAACCGCTGGCGCGACCACCTCTACGAGATGGATTACCTGCAAGAGGGCATCGGCCTTCGCGGGTACGGACAGCGCGACCCGCTGGTGGAGTACACCAACGAAGGCTTCGGGATGTTCGCCGCGATGGAAGAGATCATCAAGCAAGAGTTCGTGCAGTACATGTTCCACGTGCAGGTCGTGCGCGAGCAGGCACCCGAGCAGCAGCAGGTCGAGCAGCAGAAGCAAGAGTCGCGCCTGCGCTACCTCAAAGAATCCGCCGCCGGCGACGAGCAGCGCCCGGTGATGGAGACGGCTCGCAGTGACAAGGTCGGCCGCAACGATCCCTGTCCGTGCGGCAGCGGCAAGAAGTACAAGCGCTGTCACGGGCTGACCGCCTGACGCTGGTAGCATCGCCCCGACATGAGTATCGACTTCTCGCAGGAGCTCGCGGTCTTGGCACAGGCGATCGCCGACGCCAGGGCCTACCTTTGACGTCGACGCCAAGCGAACGCAGGTAGCCGAGCTCCAAGAGGAAGCGTCGGCCCCGGACCTCTGGAACGACCAAGACGCCGCCCGCGCGCTGATGGGTCAGATCGCGCGCCTCAAGGACGACATCGAGCTCATCGACAAGCTCACCGGCGAGCAGTCCGACCTCGTGACGCTCAACGAGCTTGCGCAAGAGGACGACGCCTCCGGCCTCGACGCCGAGATCGCCGACGGCGTGAAGGCGCTTCGGAAGCGCATCGAAGAGCTCGAGGTGCGCACCTTGCTGGGCGGGGAGTACGACGAACGGGATGCCATCGTGTCGCTGCACGCCGGTGCGGGCGGTACCGAGTCGCAGGACTGGTGCGACATGCTCTTGCGGATGTACCTGCGGTGGGGAGAGCGGCGCGGCTTCGACGTAGAGCTCATCGAGCGACAGGAAGGCGACGAGGCCGGCATCAAGAGCGCATCGTTCATCGTCCATGGGCGCTACGCCTACGGGATGATGATGTCCGAGCACGGCGTGCACCGGCTCGTGCGGATCTCACCGTTCGACGCCAACAAGCGTCGCCACACCTCGTTCAGCGCGGTCGACGTCGTGCCGTTGCTTGAGAACGAGGACGTCGACCTCGACATCCCGGAGAAGGACCTCAAGATCGACGTCTATCGCTCGTCGGGTCCCGGTGGGCAGTCGGTCAACACGACCGACTCCGCGGTGCGGATCACCCACCTTCCCACCGGGCTCGTGGTCACATCGCAGAACGAACGTTCACAGCTCCAGAACAAAGCCGTCTGCATGAAGGTTCTGCAGGCGCGCCTGATGGAGATGATGCGCGCCGAGCGCGCCGAGGCGCTCGATGAGTTGCGCGGCGAACGGCGCGGCATCGACTTCGGCTCGCAGATCCGCTCCTACGTGCTCGCGCCTTACCAGATGGTGAAGGACGTGCGCACCGACGAAGAGACGTCCAACGTGAACGCAATGCTGGACGGCGACATCGACGCCTTCACCCGCGCGTTCCTGGAGTGGCAGCGCAAGGCCGACAATTAGCTAGCACAGGTCGCCCCCCGGCATGGGGATCGTGGCGGAGTCGCAACGAGCCACGTGGGCCCGCGGGGCGGAAGGATGTGCCGTATCCCCGCTCTCCATCTTGTTATAGGCTGAAGCTCCTTCCCATCCTTGCAGCCCAGGAGGTTCAGGCGTGCCCAGCGCCACGGATGTGGACATCGATTACCTGAAGCAGCTGTCACGTGAGCTGCGCGTCAAGATCATCGAGATGCTCCTGGAGGCAGGTTCGGGACACCCCGGCGGCTCCCTCTCCGAGATCGATCTGCTGGTCTGTCTGTACTTCGGCGGCGTCATGCACTACCGGCCGGACGAGCCGGCGTGGGACGGCCGCGATCGGTTCATCCTGTCGAAGGGGCACTGCACGCCGGGCTACTACTCGACGCTGTCCAAGGCCGGTTACTTCCCAGACGACCTCTTGGCGACGTTCCGCAAGCTCGGCTCGCCGCTGCAGGGTCACCCGGATCGCACGCGGCTCGCCGGTGTGGAGCTTTCGGCGGGGTCGCTCGGTCAGGGTCTCAGCAGCGCGGTCGGGATGGCGCTCGCGGCGCGCCTCGACGGCGCCGACTGGCACACCTTCTGCATGCAGGGCGACGGCGAGACCCAGGAGGGTCAGGTCTGGGAGGCGATCGCCTTCGCAGGCAACAACCGCGTCGACAACCTCACCTTGATCATCGACTGCAACCAGGTCCAACAGACCGGCCTCGTGCGCGAGATCGCCGATCTGGAACCGCTCCCCGACAAGCTGCGTGCGTTCAAGTGGAACGTGATCGAGATCGACGGTCACGATCATCGGCAATGTCTCGACGCGCTGTTCGACGCCCGCGCGCACACCGGCGCGCCGACCGCCATCGTCGCGAGGACGGTCAAGGGCAAGGGCGTCAGCTGGATGGAGCTCGACTACAACTGGCACGGCAAGGCGCCGAACGCAGAGCAAGCCCAGCGTGCGATCGCCGAGATCGTGGAGGTGAACTGACGTGGCGGTGGCAACCCGGAAGGCGTTCGGTGATGCGATCCTTCGCCTCGGCGAGGACGAGCGCGTGGTCGTGCTCACCGGCGACCTGCGGAACTCGACCAACACCGAGGACTTCGCAGCGAAGTTTCCCGGCCGGTTCTTCGACGCCGGCATCGCCGAGCCGAACATGATCGGGATGGCGGCCGGACTCGCACTCTCAGGCAAGATCCCGTGGGCATGCTCGTTCAGCGCGTTCATCACCGGACGCCAAGAAACCGTGCGCGTGAGCGTCTGTTACAACGAGGCGAACGTCCGCCTCGTGGGCACCCACGTCGGGATCGGCATCGGCGACGACGGCGCGACGCAGATGGCGCTGGAGGACATCGCAGCGATGCGCGCGATGCCGAACATGGCGATCATCCAGCCCTGTGATGAGGTCGAGACGCACCGCGCCGTGGAGTACCTGATGGACCACGAGGGTCCGGCGTTCCTGCGGCTCATGCGGCAGGGGACCGAGGCGGTGCACGCCGAGGATTACCGCTTCGAGTTCGGGAAGGCTGAAACCCTGCGCGACGGCGCCGACGTCGCGATCGTGGCGACCGGCGCGCTCGTGCAGGAGTCTTTGAAGGCGGCAGAGGTGCTCGCCGGCGAAGGGATCAACGCGCGCGTCCTCAACGTGCACACGCTCGCCCCGTTCGACTCCGACGCGGTAGCCGAGGCGGCGCGCGCCTGCTCATTCGTGGTCAGCGCGGAGGATCACAACGTCAACGGCGGTCTGGGGTCCGCGGTGGCCGAAGCGATCGCCGAGGCCGGCGCCGGCGCGAAGCTCTCCAGGGTCGCCGTCCGGTCGTTCGGCGAGAGCGGAACGACCGAAGAGCTATACGAGAAGTATGGGCTGGATGCGGCCGGGGTTGCGAAGGCGACGCGCGCGTTGCTGCAGCGCTGACCGGAGGTCTTTGCCGGGTCTTCACCGCTCTGATAGCCTCGGTCTAACCCAACACGTGCACGATCATTTCGGCGTGCGCGGGAAGGTGCCTGCATGATCAGAACGGTCAACGTCACCAAGGTCTACAAGGGAAACGTCGTCGCGCTCCGTGACGTCTCGATCGACATCCTCAAGGGCGAGTTCGCGTTCCTGGTGGGTCCGTCGGGCTCGGGCAAGTCGACGTTGATGCACTTGTTGCTGAAGCAGGATGCGCCGACCTCCGGCGAGATTTACGTCGCCGGCAAGAACATCAACCAGCTGGCGTCGTGGAAGGTGCCGCAGATGCGCCGCAACGTCGGCTGCGTCTTCCAGGATTTCAAGCTCCTGCCGAACAAGACCGTGTTCGAGAACGTCGCATTCGCGCTGGACGTGATCGGGCGCCCGCGCTCGGTCATCGCCAAGAAGGTGCCGGAGGTCCTCGACATGGTCGGGCTCGGCACGAAGCACAAGAACTTCCCCGACGAGCTCTCCGGCGGCGAGCAGCAGCGCGTGTCGATCGCGCGCGCGTTCGTGAACCGGCCGCAGATCGTGATCGCCGATGAGCCGACGGGGAACCTCGATCCCGCGACCAGCGTCGAGATCATGAAACTTCTCGACCTCATCAACCGCGCCGGTACGACCGTGCTCATGGCGACCCATGACCATACGATCGTCGACGCGATGCGCCGCCGCGTGATCGAGCTCGACAAAGGGATCGTCGTGCGCGACCAGGAGCGCGGCGTGTACGGGTACGGTCAAGCGGCTGCCGAGGTCTGAGCGTGGCGATCAAGGTCGATTACGCGATCCAAGAATCCGTCACGAACATGCGACGGAACCTCTTCGTCAGCTTCGCGGCAGTGCTCGTGGTCACCGTGTCGCTGTTCCTGTTCGGCGGTGTGTTCCTGTTGCGTCACGCGATCGGCAAGACCGCCGATCTGTACACCGGCAAGGTCCGCGTCACGGTGTTCCTGTCGCAGGACGTCTCCTCAGAACAGCGCGACGCGCTGCAGGCCGATCTGTTGCAGATGCAGGAGGTGCGCAGCGTCGAGTACGAGAACAAGCAGCAGGCGTACGAAACGTTCAGGCGCCTGTTCAAGGACCAGCCCGACATCGTGCGCAACACCTCCCCCGAGGCACTGCCAGAAAGCTTCCGCGTCCAGTTGCGCGATCCGCGCAGCTTCGAGGTGATCCGCGACCGGCTCGAAGGACGACCCGGCATCGGCACGATCCGCGACGAACGCGAAACCATCAAGACGCTGTTCGCAGCGACCGACACCCTGCGCAAGGTGGCGTACACGATCGCCGCGGTCGTCGGCGTCGCCGCGGTGGTGCTGATCGCGACCACGATCCGGATGGCGATCTACGCGCGCCGTAAAGAGATCGAGATCATGAAGCTCGTCGGTGCGACCAACTGGTTCATCCGCATCCCGTTCATGATGGAGGGGATCATGCAGGGGATCATCGGCGCGCTCATCGCCGTGATCCTTCTGATCCCCGCGAAGCCTGCGCTGGCCGGCTTCGGTCCGCAGTTGATCCAGAAGCTCAAGTTGCAGGTCGACTACTCCGACATCTTGGTGCACGGGCTGGCGCTGCTGCTTGCGGGCGTCCTCGTTGGGGGGATCGGGTCGCTTTTCGGCTTGAGGCGTTTCCTGGACGTTTGATCCGCCTGGCCGTTTCGCCTGGTCAGAGCCTCTTTTCGGCCGGCGGCCGTCTGAGAGTGGTGTTTCTAGTGTTACACCTGTTGACAGATGTGCCGAAGGTAAAGTTAGGATAACAGGCGTTTCCTTGTCTGGGGGAGGTGGAGAGAGTGGACCGCGCGCTGCGCAAGCTGGGGATGACGGCGATGATCGTCGCTGCCGTCGTTGCGACGTTCCCATCTCCAGCCGCCGCCTCCTACCGCGAACGCCAGCGCGAGCTGGAGCGCCTGATCCAGGACAAGCGCAGCGCGATCCGCAGCGCAACTGCGCGCGAGCACAACATCCTGGAGCTCCTCGCGGAGTCCGACCGCCGGCGGGCAGCGGCCCAGCGCGCCCTCGACGCGGTCGGATCGAAGCTCTCAACCGCACGCGACACCCTGTTGCGTATCGAGCGGTCCCTCGACGCGACGACGATCGCGTTGCACCAGAAGACGCGCCAGCTCGAAACAACGCTCGCGCAGCTCGACTTCCAGCAAGGTCTGCTCAACGCGCGCGTCCGCCAGATCTACATGGATGCGCCCTCGACGTTCACCAAGGCCTTCAGCCTGGCAGAGGACTTCAGCGAAATCGTCGCCGCGAACGAATACGCGGTCAGCATCATCCGCAACGACCAAGAGCTCGTCGCGCAGATCGAGGCGACGAAGGCGCAGATCGAGGAGCAGCGCTTCGACATCGAGGCGCGCCAGGCCGAGCTCGCGACGCAGCGCGCGGATGCCGCTCGCATCACGCAGGAGATCACCGCGATCGTGCGGGAGCGCGCCGCCGCCCGTGCGGTGGTGGACGCCGAGATCGCGAACCGCCGGGTGCTGCTGTCGAAGGTCCGCACCCAGAAGGCGTCCTACCGGCGCGCCCTCGACAACCTACTCGCGGAGTCGCGCTCGATCGAGGCCCTGCTGCGCGGCGCGCAACGTGGCCAGCGCGTGATCCAGGGCCGCGGCGGCTACATGAAGTGGCCGGTCAGCGGACGCATCACCTCGGGCTTCGGGTACCGGACGCATCCCGTGTACGGGTACCGGTCCTTCCACACCGGCATCGACATCGGCGCGCCGTCCGGCACCACGATCCGCGCCGCTCGCTACGGCCGCGTCCTCTACACGGGCTACCGGGGCGCGTACGGCTTGGTCGTACTGCTGGACCACGGCAACTCGATCGCGACGCTGTACGCGCACATGTCGCGGACCTACGTGCGCACCGGCGAGCGCGTCTCCACGCAGGAGTCGATCGGCGCCGTCGGCAGCACCGGGTGGTCCACCGGGCCGCATCTCCACTTCGAGGTGCGCAGCTCCGGAGAGCCGGTCAACCCGATCCGCTGGCTGTAGTAGTCGCGGCGCGCGTGCGCGGGCGTCGTCTACCATCCCGCTCGCCATGAGCGAGGAGCGCAAGCCAGAGATCAAGGTCATCGCGAGTAACCGCAAGGCGCGCCATGACTACGACATCGTCGACACCTACGAGGCCGGCGTGCAGCTCGTCGGCAGTGAGGTGAAGGTGCTGCGGACCGGGAAGTGCTCGCTGCAGGATTCCTACGCCGTGGTCCGTAAGGGGGAGTTGTGGCTGTACAACGTCCACATCCCGGAGTATTTCGAGGCCTCCTACAACAACCACGAGC
>JBKJXT010000182.1:0-4019 GCA_046716205.1 Actinomycetota bacterium | reverse complement strand
CGATACATCTCGTCGTCCGCGGGTGTGTCCCCGACCTGCGCGACGAGGATCTCGATCTCGTAGGGCTTCATCTGCTCGGTGAAGATGGAGCCGAGCGCTTGTGCGTAGGCGTTCGCGATCGACTTCGCGGTGACGTCTTCGCGTCCGTAGCTGAAGCCGCGCATGTCGGCAAGCCGCACCCCGGCGATGCGGAAGTTCTCGAACTCGTTGTACTTGCCGACCGCCGCGAACGCGATGCGGTCGTAGATCTCGGAGACCTTGTGGAGGGTCTGGCTTGGATTCTCCGCGACGATGAGGATCCCGGGCGCGCACTCGAGCGCGACGATCGAGCGGCCGCGCGCGATGCCTTTGCGCGCGTAGTCCGAGCGATCCTTCATCATCTGCTCGGGTGAGACGTAGTACGGCATCGGCATCAGGCGCGCCCCCTCTCGGCGAGCAAGGCGGTCGTGATCTCTCGCAGCTCGTCGTCGGAGATCGTGCGGTAACCGGCGACGGTCACCACCGCGACGACCGGGAAGATGCCGCGCCCCACGTCGGGACCGCCGGTGGCGGTGTCCTCTTCGGCCGCGTCCATCAGCGCCTCGACCGCGGTACGGACCGCGTCCTCGACCGTCATGTCTGCACGCCACCGCTTCTTCAGGGTCCCGCGCGCGTGCACGCCGCCGGAGCCGGTGGCGTGATACTCGGTGTCCTCGTAGCGGCCGCCGATCGCGTCGTAGCGGAAGATGCGCCCCTCGGCGCGCCGGACGTCGTAACCGCCGAAGATCGGGACGACGACGATGCCCTGCATCGCGAGCGGGAAGTTCTGCTTGATCATCCCGGCGAGGCGGTTCGCCTTGCCCTCGAGGCTGAGGCGCTCGCCCTCGAGCTTCTCGTAATGCTCAAGCTCAACCTGCAGGAGCTTGACCATGTCGATCGCTGGCCCGGCCGCGCCGGCGATCGCAACGGCGCTGTAGTCGTCGGCCGGGAACACCTTCTGCATGCGGCGGTCGGCGATGGAGTAGCCCTCGGTCGCACGCCGGTCGCCGGCGACGATGACGCCGTCGGCGAAACGCATCGCGAGGATCGTGGTGCCGTGTGGCACCGTCAGCGGGGAACCATCGACGCCGGGCAACATGCCGGGGTCAACTCTACGCAACAGGTCGGCGAACGACGGGTTAGGGTCGGCACCGAACGCGGCGCGCGCCCAATCCGGCGAGAAGTCAGTCATCGTTTGACCTCGAGGTAGGCGATGGCTCGTTCGAGCGTCGCAGGATCATCGCCGAAGTGTCCCATCGCGGTATTGCATCTCAAGCACAACACACCCCTCACCCGATCCGTCCCGTGGTCGTGGTCCACGTGAACCGCAAGCTGCACCTTACACACCGCGCACACACCACCCTGGGATTCGATCATCCGCTGAACATCGGCCGCGCCGATGCCGTAGCGCGCGCGCAGATGATAATGGCGGTTACCACCGTTCTTCGCTTTGGAGGCACGGTTGCGGGCGTTATGACAGGTTCGACAGTAGGTCGCTCTGCCGTCGAGCTGGCTCCTGTGTCGCGGAAAGTCGTCGAGCGACTTCCTCTCTCCGCAATCGGGGCAGCGCTTCAAACGTTCACCAGGTATGGAACCGACGCTTCCTTCACGCCATGGGACCGCAGATAGGCGATCGACTCTCGAATCAGCGCGATGTCGTCTCCGAAGAGACCCAGGCCGGTGTTGCACTTGAAGCAAAGCAAGCCCCGTATCGTCCCCAACGCGTGATCGTGGTCAACGTGCTCGGCGCGTCGGATCCCGCAGATGGCGCACTTTCCATCCTGCTGGAGCTTCATCCACTCGACTTCGTAAAGCTCGACGCCGTAGCGGAGCTTCAAGAGGTAGTTCTTGCTGCCGCCAGGCATCCGGTCTCTCTGCTCGCGCGCGATCCGGTTGTGGCACGGCTTGCAGTAGGTGGCGCGGCCATCCTTCGTCGCCCGGTTGCGAGGGAATGCATCCATCGGCTTGCCTTCACTGCAAGCGGGGCATCGCTTTGACTGACTCATCCTGCTGCCTAGTGTGTCCGGTTTGCCCTCATTGTCCCCCTTTTTGCACGTACGATCGCACGAACTCCTCGGCGTTCTGCTCGAGAACCTCATCGATCTCGTCCAAAAGGTCGTCCAAATCTTCTTTGATCTCTTCCGCCTTTTCGGCAACGTCGGAGGACGCCTTGGCCTCGGCGGCGTCCTCGGTCTGCTTCGCCGACTTCTTGTGCTGCTGCTCGCCTTTGGCCACGACCGCTCCTTTCGAAGGAACTCTCATGATACGTGTCGGCGGTGACACCCACCGACAAGAGTTTGGGCGCGCGACTAGGTGCGGATCCTGGCGACGAGCTCCTCGGCCGTGCGGCACTCATCCAGCAACGACTTCACCATCGCCTCGGTGCCACGCAGCGGCTCGTGCATCGGGATGCGTTGCAGCGAATCCGCGCCGAGATCGAAGATGACCGAGTCCCAGCTCGCTGCCGATACCTGTTTCGCGTACTGGGCGAGGCAGCGACCACGGAAGTAGGCGCGCGTGTCGGTCGGCGGGAAGTCGATCGCGCGCCGGACCTCTTCCTCGGTCGAGAGACGCTCGAGCTTGCCGTTGCGCGTCAGCACGTTCGCGATGCCCTTGTCCTGACGAACGTCGTGGTACTGCAGGTCCATCAGTGCGAGCTTCGGGTCATCCCATTCCAGCGCGTGCTTGGCCTTGTAGGCCTGCAGCATCTTCAGCTTGGCGACCCAGTCGACGGTGCGCTCCAGCGTCATCGGATCGCGCTCGATGGCGTTCAGCGTCTCTTCCCAGCGCATCATGACGTCGACCGACCACGCCGGAGCATCCACGCGCGCCAGGTACTTCGACGCCATCTCGTGGTAGCCCCATTGGATGTCGACGGCGCGCACCGCGCGTCCGTCCTTCAGCGTCACGGTATCCCGACACGAAAGGTCGTGGCTGATCGCGCGCAGCGCCTGCACCGGGTTCTCCAGCGCGAACTCCGTCGTGACGGCCTCGTCCTCGATCATCATCAGCACGATCGCGGTGACGCCGGTCTTCAGGTATGTCGCGACCTCGCTCATGTTCGCGTCGCCGATGATCACGTGCAGCCGGCGGTACTTCTCAGGATCGGCATGCGGCTCGTCACGCGTGTTTACGATCGGCCGCTTCAACGTCGTTTCGAGTCCAACCTCGACCTCGAAGAAATCGGCGCGCTGAGAGATCTGGTACGGGATCTCCCCGCCGCTGCCGTTGCGCATCAGACCGGCGCCGAGGTAGATCTGGCGCGTCACGAAGTGCGGCGTTATGTCGCGCACGATCGGTGGGAAGGGCACCGCGCGATCGACGAGGTAGTTCTCGTGCGTCCCGTAGGACACACCTTTGTTGTCCGTGTTGTTCTTGTACACCAGGACGCGCTGGTCTCCCGGCATCGTCTCGGTCGCCCGGGCGATCGAGCGCTCGAGCACCCGCTCCCCCGCCTTGTCGTGGATGACGAGGTCCCGCGGATTCGTGCACTCCGGCGTCGAATACTCGGGATGCGCATGGTCCACGTAGTACCGTGCGCCATTCGTCAGGATGACGTTGGCGAGCCCCAGATCCTCATCGGTGATGGCATCCGGGGGAATGATCGTCTCGAACCCCCGGGCATCCTTGAGCGGCGTCTCCTCCTCGTAATCCCATCGCACGCGCCGCAGCTCCGCCGCCACATAGGAATTGATCAACACCGACGAAGCCATCACCGGATTGAAGTCATGAGCCCCCGAGACCGTGATCCCATACTCAGTCTCGATCCCCATCACCTTCGGAATAGCCACCCAGCCACTCTCCCTCTCCGACTACGCCCGCATCCTACGCCCGCCCCCGAGTCCCGAGAACACACTCAGGTAGCCACCTGACCGCCAGAGGGAGGGGAGCGAGCCGATCGCAATGGAGCGGGCCTTGAGGAGGCGCCGCCCGCCCGCCCCTAACCACCGCGGGCACAGACCACCGATCGCGGGGGGCGCCGACGAGGACCGAAGCCCCCG
>JBKJXT010000181.1:0-4408 GCA_046716205.1 Actinomycetota bacterium | reverse complement strand
CTCCAGCGCGGTTCTATGGGTCGAGAGGATGCCTGTGACCTGCGGAAACGCACCTCGGAGCGGCCTGAGCCACGTCGCGGCGAGTTTGTTGCCTCGCCCTAACGCCGATGCTACCCTGCGGCATCCGTCGGGCGGGTCCCGACGGTCGAACGCCTCGCGACGAGGAGGCGATGAGGAGGAGCCGAGTGGCTCGCGCCACGCAGAAGTCCAAGGCCGCGAAGGCTCCCGGGTCGGCTGCATCGAGCCGACGCCCGAAGCCGGCACGGCCGGCGGTTCCCGCGAAGAAGACTCCTGCCAAGAAGACTCCTGCCAAGAAGACTCCTGCCAAGAAGGTTCCCGCAACGAAGGCCACCGTCCGGAAGGCGGCGGCGAAGCCCGCTCCGAAGAAGACGGCCGCCAACAAGCCAGCCCCGAAGAAGGTGGCCTCCAAGGGTCCGGCCAAGAAGCCTGCTGCCAAGAAGGCGCCGGCTAAGGCTGTTCCGAAGAGAGCCGCGCCGAAGAAGGCACCCAAGGTCGCGCCGGCGAGGAAGGCGACTTCTACGAAGACGACCGCTGCGAAGCGGCCCGCCGCGACGGCTTCGAAGAAGGCCCCGAAGACGACCGCTCCCGCGAAGGCCAAGGCGTCGCCCGCCAAGGCCAAGGCGGCACCGGCCAAGGCCAAGGCCGCACCCGCCAAGGCCAAGGCCGCACCCGCCAAGGCCAAGGCCGCCCCGGCGCCTGCGAAAGCTGCTCCCGCCAAGGCCAAGGCCAAGGCGTCACCCGCCAAGGCCAAGGCCGCCCCGGCGCCTGCGAAAGCTGCCCCCGCCAAGGTCGCGCCCGCTGCGGTAGCCCCGCCCGCACCCAAGCCGGTACCCAAGGCCGCGGCGCCCAAGCCTGCTCCGGTCAAGGAACCACCCCGCAAGCCGCGCAAGCCGGAGCTCACGCCGCGCGAGATCGCCAACATCAAGGTGATGCTCGAGGAGCAGCGCACGAGCTTCACGCGCGAGTTCAACGAGATCGAGGACACGACCTTCAACCTCTCGCAGTCGGAGATGTCCGGCGAGGCCTCCTTCGACGAGGAGTACGCCGACGCCGGCTCCGCCACCTTCGAGCGCGAGAAGGACCTCTCGATCGGCAACAACATCCGGGACCTGCTCGAGAAGGTGAATCACGCGCTCGCAGCGATCGCGCGCGGGACCTACGGGCTCTGCGAGAACTGCGGGGATCCGATCGCCAAGGCGCGCCTGCAGGCCCTGCCATACTCCACACTCTGCGTTCGCTGTAAGCAGCTCGACGAGCGCCGGTAGACGATGCAAGCAGAGTCGCCCCCCGCCGTAGGGGGAGCGCGTCGCATCGCGTTCACCCTGTTCGGCATCGCGGCCGTCGCGCTCGCGGCGGATCAGCTCACCAAAGCCATCGCCCTCTCCGCGCTCATCGAGGGGGTCCCGACACCGGTGATCGACGGCGTGCTGTGGTGGACGCTGCAGCGCAACCCCGGCGCCGCGTTCAGCCTGTTCACGCGTTTCCCGGTCGTGTTCACCATCCTTGCCTCGGCGATCTCGATCGGGATCATCGTCAGCGTCCGCAAGGTCCCCGACCGGCTGCACGCGGTCGCGCTGGGGCTCGTGCTCGGCGGCGCGATGGGCAACCTCGTGGACAGGATCGCGCGTCCGCCCGCGCTGTTCCGAGGCCACGTCATCGATTTCATCGACCTCGGGTGGTGGCCCGTCTTCAACATCGCCGACTCGTGCGTCGTGGTGGGCGCGCTCCTGCTGATCGTCGCGTCGTGGCGCGCCGAACGACGGGTGGTCAAGGCGCCGACGGCCGATGCCTGAGCTGATCGTCGAGGAGGCGCGCGCCGGCATGCGGCTGGATGCGTTCGTGGCCGCCGCTGCAGGCGTGTCACGCGTGGTCGCCGCGCGCGCGATCGCCCAGGGTCGCGTGACCGTCGACGGCGAGCCGGCGTCGAAGTCCACGCGCGTCGAGCAGGGGATGCGCGTCGTGGCCGAGTTCGGCGCAGACGCGCCCCGCCCGGCGGCAGAGGACATCCAGGTGCCGATCGTGTATTCCGACGAGCACCTCGTCGTGGTCGCGAAGCCGGCCGGCTTGGTCGTGCATCCCGCGCCGGGTCACGCCGGAGGGACGTTGGTGAACGCGTTGCTGGCGACCGAGACCGATCTGCCGGCCGGGGGAGAGGACGACGAGCGGCCGGGGATCGTGCACCGGCTCGATGCGACGACCAGCGGGTTGATGGTCGTCGCGAAGAGCGCGCAGGCGCACGGGCGGCTGGTCGAGATGATGGCAGCGCGCGAGGTGACGCGCGAGTACCTCGCGCTGGTCGCGGGATCGCCCGACAGCGACAGTGCGACGATCGACGCGCCGGTCGGACGCTCGCCGCGCCACCGCAAGAAGATGGCCGTCGTCGCAGGCGGGAAACCGGCGATCACCCACGTCGAGGTGATCGAGCGCCTGCGTGCGACGACGTTGGTGGAGGCGCGCCTGGAGACCGGACGCACGCACCAGATCCGAGTGCATCTGGCGGCGATCGGGCACCCGGTGGTCGGGGACGGTGTCTATGGGCGCGGCCGCGCGCTGGCCCGCGAACTGGGGCTCGAGCGACCGTTCCTGCACGCGGGGCGTCTGTCGTTCGCGCACCCGATCACCGGGGAGCTACTGTCGTTCAACGAGCCGCTGCCGGAGGACCTGGTGGCAGCGCTGGAGCGGGCGCGCGCGTGAGTTCGACGCGCGAGGAGATCCAACTTGCCGACACGTGGCGCAGGTGCACCGCCAATGGCCATGGCGCACGGTCGCTTTCCATGCTGCCCCCGACCCCGTCGGGGCGATCATCGTCCTCGCGAGCCGGGATGAAAAGGGCAAAAGCCTGCGCTCGCCCTCGATGTGCCTTGGCCGACTCCATCCTGGTCGGGCCTCGCTTCATCGCACGGGGTATCGTCTGCCCTCGGGACCGAGTTCGTGACCGAACCCGCAAAGGGTCTTGGCGCGAGAGGACCTCGGGAGTAGAATCACAGTGCTGTAATTAGAACGCTCGAGCCGCCGCTTCCCCTGGCGGGCGCTTCGTCCCTAGGGACGTGGCGCAGGCCGTTTTGCTAGCAGGCCGTACTGCAACAAGACAGCATCGCGAACAAGACAGGGGAGATGCTTTTCGTTGCCCGACTCCTTCGTTCACCTGCACGTCCACACCGAGTACTCGATGTTGGACGGTGCCTCCCGCGTCAAAGACCTGTTCAGCGAAGCCGCGCGCATGGAGATGCCCGCCCTCGCGATCACCGACCACGGCGTCATGTTCGGCACGGTCCCCTTCTACCAAGCTGGCCTGAAGGCTGGCGTCAAGCCGATCATCGGCAGCGAGATGTACGTCGCGACCCGCTCTCGGTTCGACAAGAGCGCCAGGGAGAAGGACGGCAACCACCATATGACCGCGATCGCCGCCACCGACGAGGGCTATCGCAACCTGATGAAGCTGTCCTCCATCGCGCAGCTCGAGGGCTACTACTACCGGCCACGCGTCGATAAAGAGGTCTTGGCCCAGCACGCTGCCGGCATCATCGCGACCACCGGCTGCCTGGCCGGTGAGGTCGGACAGCTGCTGCTGCAGGATCAGGTAGAGCAGGCCGTGCGCGTGGTGGGTGAGTACCAAGAGATCTTCGGCAAGCAGAACTACTACGTCGAGTTGATGGACCACGGCATCGCAGACCAGCACAAGGTCTTCGGTCACCTGGTGGACATCGCGCGGCGCACCGGCGCGCCGCTGGTGGCGACCAACGACCTGCACTACGTCCGCAAGGAAGACGCCCCGGCCCACGACGTTCTGCTGTGCATCCAGACCGGCTCGACGATCAACGAGCCCGGCCGCTTCGCCTTCGACGCGCAGGAGTTCTACCTCAAGACGCCCGAAGAGATGCGCGAGCTCTTCCGCGATCACCCCGACGCGTGTGACAACACGCTCGCCATCGCTGAGCGATGTGATGTCACCCTGGAGTTCGGCGTCAATCGCCTGCCGGCGTTCACCCCGCCCACCGGCGAGGACGTCGTTCCCTACATGCGCCGGCTGACCTACGAGGGCGCGGCGACCCGCTACGGCGACCCGCTGACCGATGAGGCGCGCGAACGCATCGAGTACGAGCTCTCGATCATCACCTCGATGGGGTTCACCGAGTACTTCCTGATCGTTGCCGACCTGATCGGCTACGCGAAGCGGTCCGGCGTCCGCGTCGGTCCCGGCCGCGGTTCTGCGGCGGGTTCGATCGTGAGCTATTGCCTCGGGATCGTCGACATGGACCCGCTTCGCTGGGGATTGATCTTCGAGCGGTTCCTGAACCCGGGGCGCAAGGAGATGCCCGACATCGACATGGACTTCGACGAGCGTTACCGCGGCGAGATGATCCGCTACGCCGCCGAGCGCTACGGC
>JBKJXT010000180.1:0-3978 GCA_046716205.1 Actinomycetota bacterium | reverse complement strand
CGTCTCTATCAGCCGTATCCGGTCGGATACGCGCTTCGCGACATCTACGAGCCGATAGGAACCCTTGCCGCGGAGCAAGTGTCGCTGCGGCATGCGTTCGACAGAGGCGAGGCGGTAGAGGAACAACTGCTCGCGTGTCAGCTCAGCGCGCGCGACAGGATGGGGATGGTGATCCTCGGAGACCCAACTGCGATGTTGCCGATTGCACGATGACTCATCGACCAGAAAGGAGCAGCAGATGCCGATCATGAGGACGAGGATGCGCACGGATGCTGGACCGTCGATGGCCGGTGGGACTCCCGGCTCAGCGGGAGTTGTGGCAGGGGCATCAGATACGGCTGGTATTCGCCCAGACTCGAGGGTGATCATCGGTGGGATGTTGGCGGTGGGCGCTGGTCTCTTCGCCGCGTGGTTGCTCAATCGCGCCGTCGATCCGGCTCCGATCAAGCCTGCCGCAGGTGTCAGCGTGTTCGCGCTGCTCTACGCGCTGGCGCAAGGGATCGAGCGTCTTCTCGAGCCGATCGCTTCATGGGTTGGAAGCACCGAACCAGAAGTACAAGCCCGTGACCAAGCTGTCGCAACCGCGCTTCAGGCCGTGGGGCAGGACCAGACGACCGCCTTGACGTCGGCGGCCAACGCACAAGCCGCCCTGAACGGCAAACGTGCGAATCGCTCAGTTGGACTTTGGGCCGCCGCGACGGTGCTGGCGATGTTTGCAAGCGCGGCGACCGGCATGTACTTGCTCGCGATCGTTGGCGCGCAAGAGGTGCCTCGGGTGGTTGAACTCGCTGTGACAGGTCTCGCCGTGGGCGGCGGAACGAAACCGTTGCACGACCTGATCAAGAGTGTGGAGCAGAAGAAAGAGAAGCGGCAGGATCCTCCGGAGGTGAGCTGAGAGCGATCCTCGCGATAGGCAGAAGTCAGGATGGACGCATGTTCAACGCCAACTGTGCAGGATAAGGGGGTTTCGGAATGGCGCTCGGAGACGGGATTCGGCGAAACATCGCTTCAGTGGATCCTGCGGAGAGGGTGCTCCTTCGGGACGCATTCATCGCACTGAACAACCGGTTTTTCGGGGGAAGTCGAACGGATCCGGTGGCCGGTGGGGTGACGTGGTGGTTCAAGCAGGACGAGATCCACCAAGCAACGCATGTACATCAAGGGCCCGAGTTCCTGCCGTGGCATCGAGTGATCGTCAACCGACTGGAGGCCCTGTTGAGGCAGATCAATCCTGACCTGTCCCTTCACTACTGGGACTGGCCCCTGGATCCCCGCCCTACCCCCACCGCAAATCGCGGGGGCGGACCCCCGGGACTCTTGAACTTGTTCACACCGGACTTCATGGGCTATGGGGGATCGACATCAGAACTCATCGGCCCTCCTTGGCAGAACGCATCAGCTCCTTGGCGACCGGATGGGTTGTATGTGCCGGGGGCCGCCCTCAACAGAGACAGCACTGACAATCCCGCAGATCCGCCAACAGCCGTGAGAAGGTCGATCGTTGGTTCACCCGCCACAGCTAATGGAGACACTTCGATCCTAAGCGCCGATGACTACGCGGACATGCGCAGTGTTCTCGAACCTATCCATGATGCGATGCATGGCTTCGTCAGGATGGGGGGTCAGCACATCTCCTTCCGTGACCCCTTTGTGTTCCTGCTCCATTCGAACGTCGATCGGCTCTTCGCGCAGTGGCAGTTGGAGCCTACTCGTCCGGGGCGGTTGGACCCTGCCACGGTATACGGGACGGAATCGAATCTCGACGTGATGGTGCTCAGCTCGGTGCAGAATGTGACTCATCTCGTGGAGCCTTGGTCGACCGGCCATTCGCACGATCAATTCGGCAACGAGCACTTCTCGAGGCCTTGGTACGCCCCTGAGAACGAGGGGATCCCGTTCACCTACAAGCACTCTTCGGTTGTGGCACCGCCTTGCTACGACACTCTTCCTTCGGTCGTCCGGGTGGATGGGGTCGCTAATCCCGGCTCGGTCATCAATTTCAACGACGTCCCCGAAGGCGAAACGGGCATGCGGGCAGCGGTGATCACGTTCGCCGGCTGTCGCAAGGGGTTCACGCTTGAAGTCAAGCCGGGGTTCGGTCCGGCTGCGCCCTACAGCGTGATGACGCCTCCAGGTCTGTCGGTCCCCGTCGTCGATATTCCTGAGCCCTACGTTCGAGCCCGCATCTGGTTCACCTTCACGGGTACGACGGCCAACTCGGTTGCACCGGTAGGGTCTGTAACGTTGCGCTGCCCACAGACGGGCGATGAATTTCCGTTCACACTCAGGGCCAACACGATCAGGCGGCCAACCGCCGCGATCGTTCTCAGTCTTGACCAATCCGGCAGCATGGATGACCCGGCAGGCACGTCGGGGGCAAGGCGCATCGAAGTTCTGCGCGAGGCTGCATCTCGATTCGTCGAGGTCATCCAGCCGAACAACGGTGTCGGCCTTGTGCGTTTCGATCACGACGCCTATCCCGTCAATGACCCAACGTGGCCCGGATTTGATGTCAGGAAGATCGTCTCCGACGGCGATCGGAGTGACGCCCGGCAGGCTGTGCAAGCTCACCGAACGAATCCGGCTGGCGCCACGTCGGTGGGGGATGGCTTGGTGATGGGCCGGGACACGCTGAGCGCGCTGCCCGCGACCGATTACGAGAAACGAGCCTTGATCGTGCTAACGGATGGGCTGCAGAACCGACCGAGATCCATCGAGGATGCGCACGCTTGGTTGGACAACTTGACCTACGCGATCGGTCTTGGCACGGCCGATCAAGTCGACACAGCGGCTTTGAGTGCAGCAGCCAATGGAACGGGCGGCTATCTCCTGCTGACCGGACACCTGACCCCGAACACCGATGACTATTTCCGGCTGAGCAAGTTCTTCTTGCAGATCCTCGCCGGGGTGACGAACTCGGTCATCGTGAAGGATCCCAGTGGGTTCCTGGCTCCTGGGACCAAACTGAGGATCCCCTTCCTTCTGAGCGACGCAGACATCGAAAGTACCGTCATCTTGCTGGACGACTACCCCGTCATCAAGCTCGCGGTCGAGACTCCAGATGGAGACGTTCTCGATCCCAGCGTTGCCTCCGGCATCGGCGGCGTCTATGCGGAGGGGACGAACCTGCGCTACTACCGCTACACGCTTCCACTCGGTCTTGGCCGCGGCGCACACGGGGGCACGTGGCATGCTCTGCTCGAGATCGACGACGATCTGATGAAGCGCTACGCCAAGATGAAAGACAACAAGGAAGATCTCTCGCGCTTCCGCGCGCATGGCGCACGTTACAGTCTCGTCGTCCAGGGATTCTCGAACCTGCGCATGACCGCCGCATTACGGCAATCAAGCTATTCACCGGGCGCCACTATGAACCTCAGAGCGACCCTGACCGAGTATGCGCTCCCACTGGCAAATCGCGCGGTTATGCATGCAGAACTCGTCCGCCCGGACGGCACTACATCTACGATCGCGATGGCTGAGACCGAACCCGGCGTCTTCGAAGCAGCTGTGCCAGCCTCCCTTCACGGTGTCTATCAATTCAAGATCGAGGCGACCGGCGCGACGATGAGGGGCCTCGGTTTCACGCGAGAGCAACTCTTGACGGGGGGCATCGTCGAAGGAGGCGGCGGGCGGGTCCTCCCGCCTGATGGGAGGTTCGATCGTTTCTGCGAACTTCTCGACTGCCTGCTCGATGAAAGGACTGGAGCGTGGGGGTTCCTAAAAGAGCGAGGACTCGATCCCGAGCGCCTCGTCAGATGCCTTCGAGAGATCTGCGCTAGGCAAAACGGGCACGAACAACTGAGGTGATCGCGCGCCGTCTTCTCGTTTTGGCTAGAGAAGGGACGGGCTGACCGTGAATCGCCCGGGCGGCGAGCGTCGGCACCTCGAGTGGGGGCCGAAACCTTTGCCGTCGTCAGCCGTATGTCTCGCAGACGCCGTGGCCCGGCCCTGACGGGCGGGTGAAGTGAGAGATGC
>JBKJXT010000179.1:0-9604 GCA_046716205.1 Actinomycetota bacterium | reverse complement strand
ACACCGAGGGGGCCGTGCTCGCCTCGGTGCTTGCCGACGGACATGTGGTCCCCTTGGAGAAGGACGCGCGCTACATGCTGAACCCGGGCAGCGTCGGGCAGCCGCGCGACGGCGACCCGCGCGCTTCCTACATGATCGTCGACACCGACGCGCAGACGGCCGTCGTTCATCGCGTTGCCTACGACATATCGCGCACGCAAGCCAAGATCCGAGACGCCGGACTGCCCGGCGTGCTCGCCGACCGGCTCGAGATCGGGCGATGAGCGCGCCGCTGGTCGTCGAGGTCGAGCGATCGGGCTTCGTCGAGTCGCGACACCTCGTCGACGTCGCCGTCGTCGATGCGTCGGGACGCCTGATCGCGAGCGCGGGTGAAGCGGAGGTCGCGGCTGCGTTCCGCTCCAGTGCCAAGCCGATCCAGGCGCGCGTCGCGCTCGATGCGGGGTGGATGCCCGTCTCCGACGAGCACCTGGCCCTGGCGTGCGCGAGCCACAACGGAGAGCCGCGTCACGTCGATGCCGCGCACGCGATCCTTGCCGCGGCGGAGGTCGGCGAAGACGCGCTGATGACCCCGCTGGATGTCCCTGCGTATCCGCCGGCCGCGCTCGCGGTCACCCAGAAGAAGCGGATCTTCCACAACTGTTCCGGCAAGCATGCCTCGATGCTGGCGGCGTGCGCGGCTGCGGGCTGGCCGCTCGAGGGCTACCGCCTCCCCGATCACCCGTTGCAGCAGCGGATCACCGCGCTGGTGTCACAGCTCACCAAGACCGAGCCGCGGCTGCTCGTCGACGGATGCGGCGTTCCGACAGCGGTGTTGCCGCTGTCCGCGATCGCGTGGGCGTTCCTCGCGATCGACGACGGCGGTCCAGAGACGACCGCGATGCGAGCCCATCCGTTCATGGTGGGTGGCTCCGAGCGGCTGGATACCGACCTGATGGTGGCCGCGCCTGCCGTGGTGATCAAGAGCGGGGCGGAGGGGCTCGCCTGCGCGTCGGTGGGTGGCGTCGGGATCGCGCTCAAGTCACGGGACGGTTTCGCATCCCGCTCCCGCGGTCCGGCTGTGGTCTACGTCTTGCGCGAGCTGGGTCTGGTGACCGACCTGCACCTCCCCTCGCATGAGCAGGTCACGGTCCTTGGCGGGGGCGAGCCGGTCGGAGCCGTCCGGGCCACCGGGGCACTGCAGCGCGCCTGAGCCCCGCTTGCAGCGGTTACCCGAGTGCTAGCTGCCAGTTTGCAGTCCTCGGGCGCCCGCGCTAGCGTCTTTCCCCAGCAGTCATGGGAAAGCCACGATGAGGATCTCGAACGGTATGTCACTGACCAAGGTCACCGACCTGGGGCACTTCATCCGCGACCAGCGGCGCAACGCGCGGCTGAGCTTGCGGAAGATGTCGCAGATGGCTGGGATCTCGAATCCCTACCTGTCCCAGATCGAGCGCGGCCTGCGGCGCCCGTCGGCCGAGATCCTGCAGGCCATCGCCAAGGCCCTGCGTATCAGCGCCGAAACGCTGTACATCAAGGCCGGCATCCTCGACGAGCGCGACGACGCGACGGTGGACGTCACCAGCGCGATCCTTCGCGACCTGACGATCACCGAGAAGCAGAAGGCGCTCCTCATGGAGATCTACCAGTCTTTCCGTCACGAGAACGAGCTCGAAGGTCGCAAGGCGGCTGCCGAGAAAGCACCGGTCCGCAAGGCGGTCGCGCTCAACAAGACCGCGCGCAAGACCTCGAGCTCGACGAAAGCCAAGGCACAGCACGAAGGAACCCCATGATCTCGGCGGGGGGACGGAGAACGCAGGCTCTCGCAGCCCTCACCCGGCTGGCTCCCCTCTGTCCTCCCGCCAATAACGTCAGTCCCCGTCCCAAGGAGGTGTACCACCGATGAGCGCCACCAAGAACCCGCTCTACGCTGCGGTCGGCGCCGGTGCCACGGCGTTCGAAGCAGCCAAGGGTCTTCCGCAGCGAGTCATCTCGCTCCCGCAGAAGCTCCAGGGCTCCATCAACATCGACGTCCGCGAGCTGCCGAAGCAGGCGGCCGAAGGGATCCGCTCGATCGACGTCCGCGACCTGCCCAGGCTGAACCTGAAGCCGAAGGCGATCGTGGATCAGGCGAAGTCGTTCTCCTCGAGCGCGACCGACCGTGCATCGAAGGCCTACGTGGAGTTCACGAAGGTCGGCGAGAAGACGCTGAAGAAGCTCCGCAACGGCAAGAAGTCGTCAGCGAAGAAGACCACCGCGAAGGTCAAGGCAACGACGGCGAAGAAGCCGGCCGAGGCCAACGGCGCCGCCGCGACCGACACGGCTGCGAGCACGACGTCGCAGAACTAACAGAACCGGTTCGAGGAGCCCGGCCACGTGCCGGGCTCTTCGCTTTTCCGCGCCCACGCGTGCTCCGCTACCCTTCGCGCGCTATGGATGTCGTGGTACGGACCGACGAAGGCGCGCTCACGAGCCTCGCGCCCGAATGGCGCGCGCTGTGGGACGCCGACCCGCACGCGTCGATCTTCCACACCCCCGAATACGCGAACGTGTCGTGGGAGACCGACCTCGGCGCCGACCGGATCTTCGTCGCCGTCGAGGTGCGCCGCGCCGGCGAGCTCGCCGGACTCGCGACCTTCGGGATCGACCCCGACACCACCCTGCGCTTCCTCGGCAACGCCCACGTCACCGACTATCTGGGTCCGATGTCGCGTCCCGAGGATCGTGACGACGTCGCGGTGGCGCTGGTGGAAGGGATCGGCCGGATCGAAGGCTGGGGTGCCGCGGTGCTGGAGTGCCTGCCGGCGCGCCCGGGCTGGCCCGAGGCGATCTCGCGCGCGGCGAAGGCCGCGGGCTTCGAGGTGGCCGAGACCCAGCAGGATGTGTGCCCGCAGGTCGAGATCCCGGGCTCTTACGACGACTACCTCGCCTCGCTCAACGGCAAGCTGCGTCACGAGATCAAGCGCAAAGCGCGCCGCCTCGAGCGCGAGGCCGGGCCGTACGCCATCCGTCACACCACCGCCGAGTCGCTGGGCGAGGATCTCGAGACCTTCTTCGACATGCACCAGGCGTCGCAGGGCCACAAGGGCAAATTCATGCATGACGATATGAAGGTGTTCTTCCGCCGCCTGGCGGATGCATTCGAGCAGCGCGGGTGGCTGCGGCTGGTGTGGCTCGACGTCGGGGGCGCGCCGTGGGCGGCGATGATGAGCTTCAGCGAGCGCGGGATCTACAGCGTTTACAACTCGGCCTTCGACCACACCAAGCGCGAGTTGGGGCCGGGGATGGTGCTGGTTGCCGAGACGATCCGCCTCGCGGCCGAAGAGGGATGCGCGACCTATGACCTGCTGCGGGGCGACGAGCCCTACAAGTACCGTTTCGGGGCCGTGGACGAGCCCGTGGTGCAGCTCACCCTCGCCCGAGGGTAGGGTCCAGGGGAAGAGTCCGGGCGTCGGCTGCGTTGCGGTAGACGTCGAACGAGGAGGCCGATTGCGCGAACCGTGGGACGTCCAGGCCTTGGTGCGGCACGAGCCTGCTGTCGAGAGAGTGGCGCTGCTGAGCGTCCATACCTGTCCGCTCGATCAGCCGGGCACCGGCGACTCCGGCGGGATGAACGTCTACGTCCGCCAGGTCGCCCGCCGCCTCGCCGAGATGGGCGTCGCGGTCGACGTGTTCACGCGCGCCTCCGGTCAGCAGCCGCGCGTCCGTGAGACCGATCCGGGCGTCAGAGTCATCCACCTCGCGGCCGGTCCCGACGAGCCGCTCCCCAAAGAGGCACTGCAGGACGTGCTGTGTGAGTTCCTGTACTCGCTGGTGGCCTTCGAGACGGCCGAATGCGCGCGCCTGGGCATCGAGGGGCCCCTCTACGACGCGGTCCACTCCCACTACTGGCTCTCGGGTTGGGTCGGCCGGCTCGCCGCCGAACGCTGGCAGGTCCCCCTCATCCAGTCGTTCCACACCCTCGGGCGCGTGAAGAACCTCAACCTCGCCGCGGGGGACACCCCCGAGCCGGCGGCGCGCATCCACGCCGAGGAGCGCATCATCGAGAGCGCCGACTGCGTGCTCGCGCCGACCGACGTCGAGGCCGGCCAGCTCGTCCGCCTGTACGGGGCCGACCCCGAACGGGTCAGGGTCGTGTCGCCCGGCGTGGACACCGACGTGTTCACCCCCGGCGACCGTGACGCCGCCAAGCGCGCCCTCGGGCTCGAGGGCCGGGCGGTCGTGTTGTTCGTCGGCCGCCTGCAGCATCTGAAGTCCCCCGACATCGCCGTGCGCGCCGTCGCCGAGCTTGCCCGGCGCGCACCGGAGCTCGATCCCGTCCTGGTGGTCGTCGGCGGACCCAGCGGGCGCGCCGGTCTGCAGCGCGAGGACATCGACAAGCTCGCCGCGGACGCCGGCATCCCCGACCGGGTGGTGATGCACGAGCCGATCGAGCACCGCCGGCTGCCCGAGCTATACCGAGCGGCCGACGTGCAGCTGGTTCCGAGTCGCACGGAGTCCTTCGGCCTCGTCGCCCTGGAGGCGTCGGCTTGCGGGACCCCGGTGGTCGCGACCGACGTCGGCGGGCTGCGGACCGCTGTGTGGAACGGTCACACCGGACTGCTGGTCGATGGCGCCGATCCGGTCGACTTCGCGGCCGCGATGCTCGAGATCCTGGGCGATCCCGCGCGCGCCGCCGCCATGGGCGAGTCCGGTTCGCACTACGCCCGCCGCTTCGACTGGCGCCAAGCGGCCGCGGGGTTGCTGGCCGTCTACGAGGAGCAGGCCGCCCTCCCCTGAGTTCCAGCGGTACCATCTGTGGATGCTCAAAGGGAAGAACATCACGCTCCGCCGGGTCGAGCCCGATGACTACGCCGACATCCAACGGTGGCAGAACGATCCCGAGATCTTCTACTGGATGGACTACGTGCGACCGTTCTCGCTGGAGGACATCCGCCAGTCCGAGGAGAAGGCCACGCACGAGGGCATCCCGCTCGTCATCGACGTGGACGGCCGCGGGATCGGCCGTACGGGGCTGAACAACTTCCGCCGGCGCGACCGCATCGCGTCCTTCTACATCTTCGTGGGGGAGCGCAGCGTCTGGGGTCACCGATACGGGCTCGATGCGCTGTTGACCGTGCTTCGGTACGCCTTCGAGGAGCTGGATCTGCGCAAGGTGGAGCTGTGGACGCTCGCCGGCAACGAACGGGCGATGAACATGTACAAGACGGCAGGGTTCGTGGAAGAGGCCCGGCTGCCGCAGCGTTCCTATAAGAATGGCGCGTTCGTCGATCACGTGATCATGACCGTGGACAAGGCCGCCTACGAGCGAGCGCGAGCCGCGACCGAGCTATGACGCCGGCGGAAACGATCGAAGCGTTCTTCGGTCGCGCCGAGATCCCGTACCGCCGTCTTTCCGACACCACCTGGGGCGCGCAACTCACCGGTGAACGCAAGCACACGATCGGCTTCGGCATCGAGCTCGTCGGCGATCGGATCCGGTTCGAGTCGTTCTTCATGCGTAAACCGATGCAGAACGCGGCCGGGTTCTACGAGCTGTTGCTGCGGCGCAACATGCGCGCCTACGGCGTGCACTTCGCCGTCGATGCCGACGGGGATGTGTATCTGGTCGGGCAGCGTGGCGTGGAGGGACTCAGCGAGGAGGAGCTCGATCGAATCGTCGGCGCGATCCTGGTGGAGGCCGATGGCGCGTTCACCGCGGCGATCGAGATCGGGTTCAGCGATTACCTGCAAGCAGATATGGCGTGGCGCGCACGCGCGTCTGAGTAGCTCTGACCTGGTGTTTTCCCGGTCTCGCGTTCGCGACGATCGTCGATGTCGAGGTGCTTGCAAAGATTCGCACATTTCTGTCAGGTACCCGTAAGTATGCTGACCTGCGGTTTTGCAAACTGACCAGGCATTTTCCCACACTTGAATCCGTGTTTTGGTCTGGTACATTTCGCGTCGCCCCGAGCGGCCGGGACGGCCGAGTCAGGGAACCGAATGGGGTTGCTACGGGCGGGTGAGCCGTAAGGAGCCCAACCGAGTGGGGGTAAACTATCGGGTCGGTAGGGAAAGCTAACTTGCTGATTCGGTGGGTAAACTACCAGAAGGGTAAGTGACCCAAAGCAGAACGTCTGCGGTGGCTACCATAAGGAAACCAAGACGGTTGCGAGGGTTGCTCGGGGCACTTAGGGCCCGGGGAGTCTGAGGATCAGGGAATGCGGAAGGCGTCGCAAGACGCTGGACGTGGACTCAGATCGGTAGGACACCTCGGGTCCTATGTTTTTGGCACGCGCCCGTAGGATTGGGCGCGTGCTTCGTTCTGTGGTCCTCGGTCTCGCGAACCGTCCCGCGCTCAAGCGCGCCGTGACCGGTGGGTTGGGTCGTGCCGTCGCACTGCGCTTCGTCGCCGGCGAGGATCTAAACCACGCGCTGGAGGTCATCCGATCCCTCAACGCGTCGGGTGCCGATGTCTCGATCGACCATCTCGGCGAGAACGTCATCGATCGTGCGCAGGCGCGCGCAGCCGCCGACATCTACCTGCGCGCGATCGAGCGCATCCGCACCGAGGACCTGCGGGCGAACGTCAGCATCAAGCTCACGCAGATGGGCCTCGATGTGGATGAGGAGGCCGCGTTCGCGCACGCCTCAGAGGTCGTAGCAGCAGCCGGCGCAGCCGGAACGAGCGTCACGCTCGACATGGAGGAGCACACCTACACCGATCGCACGGTCCAGGCGTGCCTGCGGCTGGCGCGCGAGCATCCCGGCGCGGTGGGGATCGCCGTGCAGTCCTACCTGCGCCGCACGCCGGAGGACCTCGAGCAGCTGATCGCGGCGGGCGTCCACGTGCGGCTGTGCAAGGGGGCCTACCGCGAGCCGCGCAAGATCGCTTACCGCAAGCGGGAGGACGTGGACGAGGCCTATGCGCGCCTTGCCAACCGTCTGCTCGCCTCACAGGCGTACGCGATGATCGCGACCCACGACGAGCGGCTCGTGAACCACGCGCTGCGAACGATCAACCGGCTCAAGCGCGCGCCGGGGACCTACGAGTTCCAGATGCTCTACGGCGTTCGGCGCGAGCTGCAGCGGCGCCTGTTGAACCAGGGGTTCGCCCTGCGGGTCTACGTCCCGTTCGGGAGCGAGTGGTACCCCTACCTCATGCGCCGGATCGCAGAACGGCCCGCGAACGTCCGTTTCTTCGTCGAGTCGCTGGTACGCAAGTAGGTACACTCGCCGTCGAGGAGGGGTCATGCTCAAGCTCGCGATCATCGGTGGCGGAAAGATGGGGGAGGCGCTCGTCGGCGGTCTGACGCAGTCGGGGTGGGCCGACCCCTCCGAGATCGTCGTGTGCGAGATCCACGAGGAGCGGCGCACCTATCTCGAGAAGAACTTCGGGATCTCGACGACGGGCGATCCGCAGGAGGCCGTCCGTGGGTCGATGACGGTCCTGCTCGCCGTGAAGCCGCAGGACATGGAAGAGGTGCTCGAGCAGATCGCGCCGGCCGTCACCGCCGACCATCTGCTGATGACGATCGCTGCGGGGATACCGATCGCGTTCTACGAGAGCCGGATCACCGCCGAGGTTCCCGTCGTACGCGCGATGCCTAACACGCCCGCGCTGCTGCGCGAGGGCGCCGCCGCGATCGCCGGCGGGACCCATGCGACCGCCGAGCACATGGCGCACGCCGACGAGATCCTGTCGACGGTGTGCCGCATCGTGCACCTGCCCGAGAAGCACCTCGACGCGGTGACGGGCGTCAGCGGCACCGGCCCGGCGTACGTGTTCTTCCTCGCAGAGTCGTTGATCGAGGCGGCCGTCGGCGTCGGATTGCCGCGCGACGTCGCGACGGAGCTGACGGTGCAGACGCTGCTGGGCGCAGCGCGCATGCTGCGCGAGACCGGCCGTCATCCGGTCGAGCTGCGAGAGGACGTGACCTCGCCGGGCGGCACCACGGTCGCGGCGATGCGGGTGCTCGAGCGCGCCGGGGTGAAGAGCGCGTTCCTGGACGCCGTGCGCGCGGCGACGGAACGGAGCAGAGAGCTCGCCGAAGGCCACGGCTGATCGGTGGGGCGCGAGTACGCGTTCCGCACCCGCGACGGGCGCGCCGGCGTCGTTCGGGAGGCGCGCCCGGGTGATGCGCGCCCTGCGCTGGCGATCGTGACCGAGGCGACGGCGGAGCGTCCGCGCACGCTCGCGGTGGTGGAACGGGAGCTGTGGGGTCCGCGCGAGTGGCGCAAACATCGGCTGCCCTGGGGCAAGACCGGCGTCTCGCTGGTCGCGGAGCTCGACGGGGCGGTCGTCGGGCAGCTCACCGTGAGCCGTGGGAACCGGCCGACCACCGCGCATCGAGCGGAGTTCGGCATCACCGTGGCCGCTGCCTCGCGCGGCGTCGGCGTGGGGCGCGCGCTGCTGGAAACCCTCGAGACGTGGGCGCGCGAGCACGGCGTCGACCGGATCGAGCTCGGCGTGTTCGAAGCCAACGAACGTGCCCGCGCGGCCTACCGCGCCCTCGGGTACTCGGACGAAGGGATGGAGCATTCGGGCGTCCGCTTCCCCGAAGGAGACGTGAACGTCGTGCGCATGTACAAGCTGCTTTCACGCGGGACTACCATGGACGCCGCGTCACAAGCGCGGACGGAGGGTGATCGGGATGGCTGAGGAATACCTGGATATCTACGCGGGCGGGGAATGGATCACCGGACACTCCGGCGAGACATTCGAGGTGCGCAACCCCGCGGACCGCGACGAGGTCATCGCGGTGTTCGCACGCGGCGACGCCGTTGACGTCAACGAAGCGGTCGAGGCGGCGCGCAAGGCGTATCCGGGCTGGCTCGCGACACCGGCGCCACAGCGGGCCGATTACGTGCTTCGCGTGGGGATGATGCTCGAGCAGCGCAAGGAGGAGCTCGCCCACCTCATGTCGCGCGAGATGGGCAAGACGCTGAAGGAGTGCCGCGCCGACATCCAGGAAGGCATCGACTTCGCCTACTACATGGTCGGCGAAGGCCGCCGGATGTTTGGGGTGACGACGAAGTCCGAGCTCCCCGGGAAGTTCTCGATGACGGTGCGTCATCCGATCGGTGTCGCCGGCCTGATCACGCCGTGGAACTTCCCGATCGCGATCCCGACATGGAAGCTGTTCCCCGCCTTGATCAGCGGCTGCACGGTCGTGTTCAAGCCTGCAGAGGACACGCCGCTGCTCGCGTATCAGCTCGTCAAGATGTTCGAAGAAGCCGGGCTGCCGCCGGGTGTGCTGAACTTCGTGACCGGGCTCGGGCCCGAAGCCGGCCAGGCGTTGGTCGAGCACCCCGACGTTCGGTGCATCTCGTTCACCGGATCGTTGGAGGTCGGCCGCAAGATCAACGAGATCGGCGGCCGCATGATGAAGCGCGTGTCGCTGGAGCTCGGCGGCAAGAACTGCTTGATCGTGATGCCCGACGCGGATCTCGACCTTGCGGTGGAGGCCGGTGCGTGGGGCGCCTTCGCCACCAGCGGGCAGCGATGCACGGCAACCTCCCGGATGGCGGTGCACGGCTCGGTGCTGGATGAGTTCCAGGACAAGCTGCTGGCGCGGGTGAAAACGATGAAGGTGGGGCGGGGCACCGACCCGGCGACCGAGCTCGCGCCGGTCATCAATGAGAAGCA
>JBKJXT010000178.1:0-5583 GCA_046716205.1 Actinomycetota bacterium | reverse complement strand
CGCCCGAACGGCCGGTCGACCTTGTCCCGCAGGTATCCGACGTAGACGTTGACGACGTGAGGATCGCCGTCGAACGCGAAGTCCCAAACGTGCTCGATCAGCTGCGCGCGAGTCAACACGTCACCGGGATGTCTCATGAAATACTCGAGCAGGGCGAACTCTTTCGCGGTGAGAGCGATCTCCTCGTTGCCGCGCCGCACCGCGCGCGCCGCCGGATCTAAGGTCAGGTCGCCGACGCTCAAGATCGCCGGACGCTCAACAGTTCTCCGGCGCATGAGCGCGCGCACGCGCGCGACGAGCTCCGCGAAATCGAACGGCTTCGTCAGGTAGTCGTCGGCGCCCGAATCCAATCCATGGACCCGATCGTCTACCGCGTCGCGCGCGGTGAGCATCAGCACCGGTGCCCAGCGACCCGCTGCGCGCAGGCGCCGACAGACTTCGAAACCATCGATATCGGGGAGAACCACGTCAAGCACGACCGCGTCGTAGTCGTTCTCGGTTCCCATCCATACCGCCTCTTCGCCGTTGAGGACAGCATCGACAGCGTGGCCCTCTTCTTCGAGCCCACGCTTCAAGATCCCGGCAAGCTTGACCGCATCCTCGACGACGAGGATCCGCACACCCCTCACCTCCCGTGCAAAGCGTATCGCCGAAACGATAAGCAGAGAGTAAGTGTCTCTGACCGTCCTCTTACGGTCGCGGTGCCATCATGAGCCCAACCGAGGGAGGGATCACGATGAACAAGACACTGGTCGGCGTAGTGGCTCTGGCGGCCGTCATCGCAGGGGCATGTACGAGCAACGGAACCGAGACAACGGGCGAGGTCAGGAAGGTCCCGCAGCCGGTCATGACCGGGCTGTCGCTTGCAGCGGAGAGCAAGCGGGTCGATCTCGAGGTGCCGAAGTTCTCCAACCCGACCGAGGTTACGAATCCTCTGTTCCCGATATCGAAGCAGGAGTCCGTCCTGCTACTTGGTCGGGTCGACGGCCAGCCGTTCCGCACAGAGGTGACGTTGCTCCCGGATACGAGGAGTATCGAATGGCAGGGACAGAGGATCGAAGCGCTCGTCTCTCAGTATCACGCGTATCTCGACGGGCGCATCCACGAGATCGCGTACGACTTCTACGCGCAAGATGACGCCGGCGCGGTTTGGTACTTGGGCGAGGACGTTTTCAACTTCGAAGACGGCGTCATCGTCGACACGCACGGCACGTGGATCGCAGGCAGGGACGGCCCCGGAGCGATGATCATGCCGGCCCACCCGCAGGTTGGCGACGCGTACCGCCCGGAGAACATCCCCGGCCTCGTCTTCGAGGAAGTCACCGTCAAGGAAGTCGGGAAGACGCTCGACGGTCCCTTCGGCACCATCGAGAACGGGATCTTGATCAACGAGCTGCACATGGACGGCACGACCGAAGAGAAGACGTTCGCTCCCGGATACGGCGAGTTCTTCACCGGTGGCGGCGGGGACGTCGAGGCGACCGCGCTTGCCGTTCCCACGGACCGCGCGACCGGTCCGGTTCCCGCCGAGCTGACGACGCTGTCCACGAGCGCCCGCGCGATCTTCGACGCAGCGGGATCGAGGGGGTGGGATGCTGCTGCTGCCGAAGCCGCGCGCGTGACGTCTGCATGGGAAGCCGTGAAGAGAGCCGGCGTCCCGAAACTGATCGAACCGGTGATGACGCGTGACGTGCGCGCGCTGAACGCTGCGGTCGCCGCGCGAGACATCGCCGAAGCGCGTCAGGCCGCGATCGACGTTGCGCGCTCCGGCTTCGATCTGCAGCTTCGGTACAGGCCGGTCGTTGAGATCGATCTCGCGCGCTTCGACCTATGGCTCGCTCAGCACGTCGTCGATGCGGCTGCGCGCGACGAGGCTGCGGTGAACGGCGACTTCTTCACGCTCGACTACATCCGGGACCGGATCCTGCATGCCGTCGAAGGGGGCGAGGCACAGAAGATCAACACCGAGCTCGAGGGATTGTTGATCGCCGTTGGCGACGCCGACTTCGCGGCGGTGCGAGGGGCTGCGACCAAGCTGCGCGCGACGATCGCGAAGATCACGCCTGTCGGCTGACGCTCCCTCCTGATACCGAACAGTGGGTGCGGTAGTGGGGGCGATCAGTGGGCCCGGCAGGGGTCGAACCTGCACACTCCCGATTATGAGTCGGGTGCTCTGACCATTGAGCTACGGGCCCGGCCGCGCAAGTGTACCGGCCGCCTCAGAGGTAGTCCGTTGTTCTGTTGAGGGCGAACACGTTGCCGGGATCCCACGTCGTAGCTCGACCATGCGCTTGTACTTCTCCTCCCCGTACGCGTCGCGAACCGCGTCCTCATACAACGCGAACCGCAGTGCGGCCCGCTCCCCCACCCCCGGAGCGGGCCGTCACAACGTCCTGGCTTAGGGAGCCGGCGGGAGGGCCGGCGTCGTGACTGTCTCGCACTGAGCTTCCTGGACGACCGGCTCGCCGTTGACGATGACCGTCACCGAGGCGCAAACCTGTCCATCCGCCTGCGCCAACGTTCCGGTGCCTGCTGCGGCGATGAGAGCTGCCCCGACGAGTGCGATGCGAAGCTTCAAAGCGTTCCTCCTTCGGTCCGTTGCTTTGCTGTAGAGGTACGAATGAGGGTGGCGCCTCTTACGCGCCTCGCGGCAGGTATCATCTGCCGTGGTCAGATCAGGAGGGAACCGTGTACGAGATCGTCGCCGTTCGCGCCGTGCCATCCAGTGACGAAACACACTGGCATGTCGAGTTCGTGGGATACGAATCCGCGCATATGCCGGGAGAGCCGATCTTCATCAGCATCCCCAGTGCCGCGATGAAGATGGCCTTCGGCGAGAAGTTCTTCGTACGGGTCCGCGACGAGAAAGCGATCGTGGAATCCTCGAAGTGCCCCGTTTGCGGCTTCGAGCCGGCGCTGAAGACGTCGGCTGATTCCGGCGACGTGTCGCATCTGTTGGCGCTGCCGGCGAAGTAGCCCCGTCAGTCGATGGTGAACTGGAACGCGACGTTCCAGCCGACGATCACGTCCACGATGCCGTAGCGCGCCTCTGCGGGAACGATCCCATGCTCGTCGGGCGTGCCGTCGGTCGCCATCGAGTGCGCGACCGGGTCGGTCGTAGCGCCGATGAGCTCGCACTCGGCGTCGTAGAAGTACACGTTCGCGTCGATCGCGCTCGAGGTCATCGTGGCGATCGCCTCGCCGGCGCCCGGCAACGCGAACCAGAACCCGTCGAAGCCGTTCGTCTGGACGTTCGCGGTTCCGCCCCCGCACGGGCTCGTCATCTCGGTGACACCGGCGCGCACGCGACCGCCTGGACCTGGGAACTGGATCGCGCCCGCGACCGAGAATCCATCCGCGGATGCCGGGAGCGCGCCGAGGCCGCACAGCAAGGCGGCCAGAACAGCGAGCTTCCTCATGCCTCTACTCCCGGTCGGATGTGGTCCCCGACCAGCATCTTTCGCCACGAAGGAGGGGAACCTCCTGTATGGGGGGTCGCCCCGAAGGTGGACGAACCGAACAAACCGGAAGGGTCGGGGTGTGCTTTCGTACTGTTTCCGACCATCCCAGGATCCGCCCACCCTCGGAGTACTATCCCGACCCGGGACGAACCACGCGTATCGATGCGTCACCTGCGCAGCAGCGCGGGACGAGGAGGAACTCGTCGTGACTAGATCCTTGAGGGTGCTCAGCATCGCGTTGACCGCGATGCTCGTACAGACGCTAGGGGCCACTCCGGCCTACGCCGTGGACTCGATCATCAAGAGCGCCGTGGTGCCGTACGGGAATCCCGGGCTCATCGACGTGTCGGTCGACTCCGTTCGCTTCCCCGAGCGCGAGGTAGCGATCGGCGGACTGGTGAGCTGCGCGGGCTGGAACACGTTGGTGTACGTCGTGGACTTCTCGGTGACACAGAGCCGTGAAGGCAGGACGATCACCGCGACCGGATACGACGATCAGATCCGGTGCGGCGCGCCGTTCTCGGCGGTGGTGTCGTCCACGCCAGGACAAGCGCTCTGGGTGGGACCGGCGTGGATCGAAGTGACCGCGAGCGCGTGCGTCGGACTGACCACGTTCAGCTGCGCCGTGGAAACGCTACGCCTGCGCGTCGTGTTACTGCCTGCGTAGTCTCAGGTTCCGGACAGGAAAACGTTCAACGTGCCACCCGGCGCGGCGTTCACCGCGAGGTTCGCGGAATGCGAGCCGCCGAACAGCAACGTTTGCGTGTAGCGCAGCGAGATCGTGCAGCTCTGCGCCGGGCCGAGCGCGAAGCCGGAGCACGAGTTGCTCAGGATCACGAACGCGCTCAGGTCACCCGTTAGGTTCACCGAGAGCGGACCGCTGATCAGCTGGCCGACGTTGGTCACCGTGAAGTCTTGGAAGCGTTGCTGGTTGTAGCCGGCGCTCGGGTACCAGAAGGGCGGCGAGACCGTGAGCTGCGCTGGAGTCACGGCGATGCCAGACAGCGCAGCCACCACCGTTCCCCCAGGGGTCCCGGACACCGTGAGCGAGGCGTTCTTCGCGCCGGCGCTCGACGGGGCGAAGCGCACATCGACGGTGCATCCTCCGCTCGGGGCGATCGCCGAGGTACAGGTGTTGCTGAGGATGGCGAAGTGCGCGGCGTCGGGCCCCGTGAGCGCGACGACGGGTGATCCCGTGGGTAGGCCGCCGGTATTGGTGACGACGAATGTCCTCGGCGAACTCGGCTGACCCACCACGGTCTGCGGGAAGGTGTGCGACTGCGGGCTGATCGCGAGACGTGCCGGGAAATCGAATTGTGCAACGACGGTGCGGTCGGCGACCATGTCGAGCGTACAGGTGCCGGTCCCCGCGCAGTCGCCGGTCCAGCCGCTGAAGATCGAACCCCGCGCCGGGGCGATGTCGAGGACGATCTGCGTCGTGGCGGGGATCTCCGCCTCGCAGGTCTCCGGACACGAGATCGCGGCCGGCGAGGACTCCACGATGCCGCCACCCGTCCCGGTCAAGCTCGCGGTCAGCGTGAACCGCTGGACGAGCAGAGGCGCCGTGGCAACGGTCTCGAGCGGCGTACCCCCGAACGCGACGGCGGTGAGTACGTGGTCGGCCGTGCCGGTGATTGGCGGGAGCGACATGGTGTAGGTGCCCTGCGTCGTGGTCGCTGCCGTGGCTACCGGCGCGCCGTCGAGGCGGAGCTCGATGGTCTGGTTGGGGACGCCGACACCGGCCAGGCTGAGCACGCCGGTGAACGGGCCCGAGAGCGGACGTTGCGGGTAGTAGGTGGAGGGTCCGGAGAGCGTCAGGCCGAAGGGCGCGACGGCCGCGGCGGGAAGGAGCGCGCCGAGCGACGCGACCAGGCACAGGCAGACGAGGATGAGCTTCGATGTACGTGGCACGAGGTTGGCCCCCCTATGAGCGCAGAACTGCTTCAGCCACGTTCGACGCCGGTGGCGGTTTCCCTTCTCTCAGGTCAGCGCGGCTTGCCACCGGCCGAGGTCCCCCATCAAGGCGCGAGCCCACAGGACGTCGGCGTGCACGCCGGGCCCAAGGCGCCGGACGGTGGCTTCGTCATCGAGGAGTCGCGCCCAGACGCCGACCCCCCAGAGG
>JBKJXT010000177.1:0-4233 GCA_046716205.1 Actinomycetota bacterium | reverse complement strand
GTACGAAGGGTCGCTGCAGGACGAGCAGGGCGTGATGGCGATGGGCGGTCACGCCGAAACGCTCAAGGAGGCGCTGCGTGAGGGCTACCACGACGGCCTCGGCTTCGACGAGGCGTTGCGCCTGGGCGCGTCCTCACTGGCCGCAGCCACACCGGATCGCGAGTTGAAGGCGGAGAGCCTCGAGGTCGCGATCCTCGAGAGAGAGCGGCCGCGACGTTCCTTCCGGCGACTCACCGACGCGGAAGTAGGCGCGGTTCTGGCGGGTTCCTAGACTTGCCGGCTCGCGCTCACCCATGATCCAACCACCCCGCGGGGGCCCATCCCGCGTGACGACGGCCGGCCTGATCCTCATGCTCGCATTGTCGCTGGGCGCGAACGCTCTGCTCGGCCAGCGAGGGTTCGAGGACCGCACGAAGATCGACCGCTTGCAGGCGTCGGTGGATCAACAGGCCAAAGAGCTCGACGCCTTGCGCGGACGGCTCCGAGGCTCGGACACCGACGATCCACTGACGCGCGTCGCCGACGCGGTGGAACAGCTCCGTCATCTCAAGTTCAAGCGCGAGGTGGACGTCGAGCTCGTCACCGTCGCGGAGTTGAAGAAGCGTGTTCGGACGCTATTCATCGAGGGATCGAAGCGCGCCGAGTTCGAGGCGTCGGCAGACGTGCTACGCGCGTTCGGCGTGGTGCCGCGGGACTACGATCTCTACCGCGAGCTGCTGGAGCTGTACGCGTCTGAGGTCGCCGGCTTCTACGACCACGAGACCGAGAAGATGGTCGTCGCCGCTTCCGACCTCAAGTCACCGACGCCGCTCGTCCGCTACCGCCTCGCACACGAATACGTCCACGCGCTCACCGATCAGCATTTCTCGCTCGACCGCCTCGACCGCCTCGACGAGAAGGAAGAAGACGAAGCGGCGTTCGCTTTCAAGGCGCTCGTCGAAGGTGATGCCCAACTCGTCAGCGAGCTCTACGTCACGCAGGTCTTGACCTCTGACGAGCAGCGCGCGTTCCTCGAGGAGGTTCAGGCCCTGAGTGACCCTTCAGGCGACGACCTCCCGCCCTTCCTTCGCAAGATCACCGAGTTCCCGTACGACGCCGGCCTGGAGTTCGTGCGAACCCTCCACGGCACTGGACGCTTCGACACCGTCGACGCCGCCTACAAGGACCCGCCGACGACGACCGAGCAGATCCTGCACCCGACGCGCTATCTGTCTCAGCGCGATGGAGCTCAAGGCGTGCGCCTGCCTGAAGTGCGCGCAACGCTGGGTGCGGGGTGGCGCCAGATCGAGGTCGGGGAGTTCGGGGAGTTCGACACCCGCGAGATCCTCGACCTCGCGGGTGACCCGGGTCTGTCGGCCACCGACGCTGCCGCCGGCGCGTCCGGATGGGACGGCGGCCGGTACATCGCGTTCCGAAAGGGAGACAGCGTCGTCGTTGCCGCACTGACGGTGTGGGACTCACCGACGCAAGCATCCGAAGCCGAGCGTGCCGTCGAGCGGTGGCTCCCGCTGCGGTTCCGCAACCGCGGCGCGTCCTTCGATCCGGGCGGCACCGCCGACGGGTGGACCGCACCGGACGGCGCGGGGCTCGTCTCGCGCAACGCCGACCGCGTCCTGTGGGTGATGGGATCCGATCGCGCCTCCGTCGAGCAGGCGCGCAAAGCGTTCAGCGGGTTCTAGACGCTAGACACGTTCGAACACCCCGCGCAGAGAGCGATCGGGCGGCCATCGGTCGCTGACAAGGCATTTGTCCAGAGATGATCCAGGAGGCACGACGGCAGCGCGCAGCGAACATAGGGGCATGCGCCGACTCCTCGGGTTCCTCTGCATCGCCGCGATGATGGCCCCTATGCCCGCTGCCGTGGCACTTCCTGACGGCCCCGAAGAGATCATGATCCAAGGGCAGATCAACGTCCTCGCCACGTTCGTGGCCGACGAGGACTACACCAATCGCAGGCAGCTGATCCTCCTGCAGGATGGCGGGATCGGCCTGTACCACGGCGTGATGGCGTCGGGTTACCGTTCGTGCACTGCCAACCCATGTAGTGACAACGCATGTCACCCGTTCACGATGAACTTGTCTTCCCGGTTCGACGGGGACGACTTCGTCATCGACTTCTTCTGCAGCTTCGCCGGACAGCCCTACGGACAGCCGATGGAATGGCGCTGGTCACCGGCGTCGTCGCCGTCCATCTACAACTGCAGCGGCGTCGCGGGACCGAACGTCGTGGAGCAGACCTGGATCGGACGGGGCGGGCATGGTGCCACGCTTCGGGTTAACGGCGAGGTGAGGCAGACCTGCGCCCTGCTCGTCGTCGACGGCGTCGGCCGGTTCAGCGCTGATTGGCACGTTCAGGGCTGATCAGCGCCGAGGTCAACGCCGGTTGCTCACATCGTGGCCGGAGGCGGCGGGGGTTCTTTGCGCGGCTCCGGTTCATCGGCATCGCCAGGCGTGTCGTCTCCTACTGGGTGCGATTGGTAGGGGATCGGCGGCACGTGCGTGTCGGGCTCATCCTGCACGAGAGGTTCCGACCTTGTTGCATCGGACGCGAAGAACTCGCGGGGTGCAGGCTCCGGTGCAACCGGCTCGATAACCTCGGATGGGACCGGCTCGACAACCTCGGGTGGCTCCGAAGCGAACGGCTCGGACGGAAGAGGCGCCATCGGCTCCAGAGGCTCGATCATCTCAGCACGTTCCGCCGCGACCGGTTCCTCGAAGGGATCCGACGCCGCCGCCTCCCACGTGAACCGCTCAGGGGCGGCAGGCTCAGCGGGGACACGTTCCTCGGTGCCAGGTTCCTCGGCGAGAGGCTCCATCGACGGTACGTCGGGCGCGGGCTGCTCGGCCATCGGGTCACGCAACGACCTGCTGAGCGCGAAAGGCTCAGGCGCGACAGGTTCCTCGGCGGACTGCTCCCGGGGGAGGGGCTCCATCGCCGGCACCTCGGCCCCAGGCTCCGCGGCCCCAGGCTCCGCAGCCGTCGGTTCACGCGACGGCTCGGCGAGCGCCGGCTCCTCCAACGGCGCGCCCGCCGCATCACCCGGCGCGACGGCCACATCGCCCGGCGCGCCCTCGACGTCGTCTGACGCTCCGACCGGCGCGAAGACTTCTTCCGCCCCGACCGGCGCGCGCGCCTTGCGGATGAGCAGCGTCCCCGCGACGAGCACCAGCGCGAGGGACACCCACTGGGTTCCGTGCAGCCCGAAGAACCCCGGAGGAGCCTCCCCAGTCGAATCTGCGGTGCGCGCGAAGTCGGTGAAGAAGCGGCCCACGGCGTAGCAGACCGCCGCGAACGAGATGAGCCAGCCGTCGGGTCTCCGCCGCCGGCCCATCGCCAGAACCAGCGGGAACAACAACAGGACGATGAACAGGTCGTACAACGCGGTCTGATGCACGACCGTGCCGACCGGCAGGATGCGATCCGGCAGGCAGTCCCTGAACACGTTGCACCCGATGCCACCCTCGTACCGCCAGCCAAGGAAGAAGTTCGTCGGCCCGCCGAGGTGATCGCCGATCATCAGGTCGCCGATGCGCCCGAAGATCAACCCGAGCGGGAAGGCCGGCGCGGCGGCGTCCAGGGTCTTCAGGAACGGGATCCCGTGCTTGCGGGCGTAGGGCCACGCCGCCAGGATGCCGCCGAAGATCCCCCCGTACAGCACGATCCCGCCCTTCTGGATCATGATGATGTCGAGCGGGCGGTCGGGGATGTAGTCGCCGATGTGACCGACGACGTAGAACAGGCGCGAGCCGACGATCACGCCCAGCACTGCCCACATCAGCATGTTCCAGATGTGCTCGCGCGCGATCCCATACAGACGCTCGGCGCGCTTGGCCAGCAACTGGCCACCCAGCGCATAGCCGACGGCGATGCCGATGCCGTGTGGGGAAACCGACAAAGGGCCGAGGTCGATGCGCGGGATCGTCTTCCAACCGATGGCGGCGAGGAGTTCCACGGCGCGCACGATATCAGGACGAGCACCACCAGACGGGCACACGCGGCCGGCGCATGATGCATCTCGCCCGGCAACCTCCCCCGCCGTGATCTGGTTGCCCGTAGACTTGCCGCGATGGAGCGGCGCATCTTCGGTATCGAGAACGAGTACGGGGTGACCTGCACGTTCCGGGGCCAGCGCCGGTTGAGCCCCGACGAGGTGGCTCGGTACCTGTTCCGCCGCGTGGTCAGCTGGGGTCGCTCGTCCAACGTGTTCCTCGAGAACGGCGCGCGCCTGTACC
>JBKJXT010000176.1:0-16077 GCA_046716205.1 Actinomycetota bacterium | reverse complement strand
GGTAGTTGTTCCGGGCGTCGCCGAGGATCAGCACGCTGGCGCGCGGTGAGAGCTCCGCGCCGGAGTCGCGCCAGAACTTCTCGAGCGAGGTCCCGTAGTCGGAGTGGCCGTCCAGCCACACGACCTCCGCCTCTTGGTTCATCCGGTCCACCGCGACGAGGAAGTCTTCGCTGTCGAACAAGCGCGTGACCTCGTCGAGCGTGTCGACGAACACGAACGAGCGGACGCGCGCGAACTGCGCCTGGAACGCGTGCACGAACATCAACGTGAAGCGCGCGAAGGCGGCGACCGAGCCGGAGATGTCACACAGGATGAACAGCTCCGGCTTGTGGACGGACCGATGCTTGAAGCGCGTCTCGAACGGAACGCCGCCGGTCGATAGCGACGCGCGCACGGTTTTACGGACGTCGAGTCTGCCTCGCCGTGCGTGCTTGCGCTTCATCGCGAGCCGCGTCGCAAGCCGTCGCGCGAGCGGACCGATCACCCGGCGCAGCTGCTGGATCTCGTCGCGGGTGGCGCGCACGAACTCGAGGTCCTCCGGCAGCGGGCGTACCGCGTGCTTGGCGACCTGGTCCGGCCCCTTGTACTCCGCGAGCCGGCGCCGCACCTCGCCCTGCACCTCTTCGCGGAACTTCTTGAGGCGCGCCTCGAACTCGTCGCGCCACATCCGCTCCTCCAGCGGCGAGACCGGCTCGTCGGCGATCTCGCGCATCAGGCGACCGAGCATGGTGTTCATGTCGACCACCCGGAAGACGCGGTACTCGAAGTAGGGGGAACCGGCGCGCTCGGACTCGACGCGCCCGAATCGGCTGACCGCGCGTCGCGCAAGATCACGCAAGGCGTCGGCATCGCCGGACAGCAGTGCGCGGAACAGCTCGTCGAGGTACGCGTCCTCGGCCTGGTCCGGGTCGTCGTGCGCGTCGCGCTCCTCCAAGGCCTCGGGACCGCGGCCGGCGCCGAAGTACAGGTCGAACAGCGTGTCGAACGCCGGGCGATGCGCCTGCGATTTCACCATCGTGGCAGCCAGACCCGCACGGAAGGACTCTTTGTCTCCCATCTCCACGTAGCGAAGCGCGCGCAACGCATCCAAGCCGTCCGAGATCGCGACCGGCACTCCCGCATCGCGCAGCGCGCGCTCGAAGGTGAGGATGCGATCGAGCATGGCTAGTTGTCGCTCGGGCGGGGCGGCACCTTGAGGTGCGCCGCGACCTTCTCCAGATCGCTTTGGAACTTCAGCAGCACGCCCATCGTGCCGCGCGCCGTATCCGCGTTCAGCTCGGTGATGCCCAGGTGCAGCAAGGTGCGCGTCCAGTCGAGGGTCTCGGCGATCGACGGTGCCTTCTTCAGTTCGAGCGCGCGGATCGAGCGGACGATGCGCACGATCTGATCGGCGAGCGTCTCGGGGACCTCGGGAACGCGCGACAGCACGATCTGCTTCTCGCGCTCGACGGTCGGGTAATCGAGGAACAGGTACAGGCAGCGGCGCTTCAACGCCTCGGACAGCTCCCGAGAGTTGTTCGACGTGAGGAAGACGAAGGGGATCTGCTTGGCGTGCAAGGTCCCCATCTCCGGGATCGAGACCTGGAAGTCGCTCAACAGCTCCAGCAGCAATCCTTCGAACTCGAAGTCGACCTTGTCGATCTCGTCGATCAGCAACACCGTCGGCTCGTCGGCCCGGATCGCCGAGAGCAGCGGGCGCTCCAGGAGGAACTCCTCGGTGAAGATGTTCGTCTCGCCGTCTTCCCACGACAGCTCACGGCCCTGCTCTGCCTGGATCCGCAACAGCTGCTTCTTGTAGTTCCACTCGTACAAGGCTTTCGCCTCGTCGAGGCCTTCGTAGCACTGCAGCCGGATCAGCTGCGCGCCGATCGAGCGTGCGACCGCCTTCGCGAGCTCGGTCTTGCCTGTGCCGGCCGGCCCTTCGACCAGCACCGGCTTCTCGAGCCGGTCGGCCAGGTACACCACCGTCGCGATGGACTCGTCCGCGAGGTATCCGTCTTCACCGAGGCGCTCGACGATCTCCGGCATGCCGCTGAACCGCTCGCCGGTCACGCGCGTCCTGCCAAGAACCGCTCCAGATCCTCGATGTGCTCGGCGTAGTGGGTCGGCCCGCACATGGTGACGAACTTCGCCATCTTCTCGTTGAGCGGCACACCGAGCCCGGCGATCTCCTCGCGGTAGCGGTGCCGGCAGGCGCCGGAGGTGACCTTCGCGTCGTGGAGATCGATCGACTTGCAGCGCTCCGCGTTGGCCGCGTTGAAGCCCTCGACGTCTTTCCACGTGCGCTTCACGTGTCCCGTTTCGCGGAGCTGCTCCATCTCGTCCACGGCCTCCGCGTGCCAGGTCGCGATGTGCGCGAGGACATCCTTCGCGCACCACTCCCCCGACAGCGGCCTCGCCCAGTCCTCTGGCGCCAGCTTCTCGAACAGCGCCGAGAGTTGATGCCAGGACGCATCCTCTTCGTCGAGGATCTCTTTCACCGTGTTCATGTCCTCACCTGTCCAGTGCCGTGCACGATGTATCTGTACGAAGTCATCTCCGCCAGCGCCATCGGCCCGCGGGCGTGCAGCTTCTGGTTGGAGATGCCGATCTCGGCCCCGAAACCGAATTCGCCGCCGTCGGCGAACCGTGTCGAGGCGTTCACCATCACGCAGGCGCTGTCGACCTCGAGGGTGAAGCGGCGCGCTGCGGCGAGGTCGGCCGTCACGATCGCCTCCGTGTGGTTGGTCGAGTAGGTGTTGATGTGCTCGATCGCCGCATCGAGTGAATCGACCACCTTCACCGCGAGGATCAGGTCGAGGTACTCGGCGCGCCAGTCGTGCTCGGTCGCCTCGCCCATCCCCGTTACGATCGCGCGTGCCGCGTCGTCCCCACGCAGCTCGACGCCCTTCGCGCGCAGCGCCGGCGCCGCCTCCCGGAGGAAGTGCGCGGCGACGTCGCGATGCACGATGAGCGTCTCGGCCGCGTTGCACACCGACGGACGCTGGGTCTTCGCGTTCATGATGATCCGCAAGGCGTCGTTGAGATCCGCGCTCGCGTCGACGTACACGTGGCAGTTGCCGACGCCTGTCTCGATCACCGGTACGGTCGACTCCTCGACGACGGTGCGGATCAGCTCGGCGCCACCGCGCGGGATGAGCACGTCGATGAACTCCCGCGCACGCATCAGCTCCTTCGCCGTCTCGCGATCGGTCGACTCGATCAGCTGGACCGCGTGCGCGGGGAGCCCCGCCGCCGTGCCGGCTTCCTCGATGATCCGCGCGAGCGCGATGTTAGACGCGATCGCGCTGGAGGATCCACGCAGCACCGCGGCGTTGCCGGACTTCAAACAGATCCCGGCCGCGTCCACGGTGACGTTCGGGCGCGCCTCGTAGATGATGCCGACGACCCCCAGCGGCACGCGAACCTTCTGGATCTGCAAGCCGTTGGGGACCGTCCATCCATCGAGCATCTCACCGACGGGGTCCTTCAAGGCGATCAGATCGCGGAGCGCTTGGGCGATGTCGGCGATGCGATCCGGCGTGAGAGTGAGCCGGTCGACGATCGCGGCGTTGAGGCCGTCCTCGCGGGCACGCGCGACGTCGTCGGCGTTGGCGGTCAGGATCTCGTCCGAGCGGGCGACGAGCGCGTCGGCGATCGCGCCGAGGGCTGCGTTCTTGACCGCGGGGGTCGTCGCGGCGAGACGGGACGCCGCCACCTTGGCGCGCCTGCCGATGTCCTCGATCTCGCCCATCGCAGCGCCATGGTAGCGGAGCGGTCTGGGCGAGGCGCCGCTACCGCAGGATCACCATCGAGTCGCGGTGGATGACCTCCGCGGCGCCCTTCGCGAGCGAGGAACCCTTCAGGCGCTCGACCTCGTCGAAGGCGTAGTTCGTGATGCCCTTGGCGAACGCGGCGCCATCGGGACCGCACACCTCCACGGCGTCTCCGACCGCGAAGGATCCCTCGATGGAGACGACGCCGGCGGGGAGCAGCGACTTGCCCCGGTCGCGCAGCGCATCCCGCGCGCCGGCGTCCACGACGATCTTCCCCCGTGAAACGCCGGCATGCTCGATCCAGAGCTTTCGAGAACGGCCGCGCGCCCGCTGCGCGCGCGCGTAGGAGCCGATGCGCTCGCCGTCCAGCACACGTCGTAGCACCCGCTCGGTGCGGGCGTTCGCGATGATGACCCCGGTCCCGGCGCCGGCCGCGATGCGGATCGCCTCCACCTTGGACTCGATGCCGCCAGATCCCAGCGACGAGCGGCCGCGCAACCCGTCGAGCACGGCGAGCTCGTCGATCTCATGCAACAGCGTGCCGCGGTGCTTGCGAGGGTCGGCGCTGTAGACGCCGTCGATATCGCTGAGCAACAACAGCAGATCCGCGTGCACCATCACCGCGACCAGCGCGGCGAGGCGGTCGTTGTCTCCGAACCGGATCTCGTCCACCGCCACGGTGTCGTTCTCGTTCACGATCGGGAGCGCGCCCAGCGAAAGCAGTCGCTGCAGCGCGGCGTGCGCATTGAGGTATCCCTTGCGCCGGATGAAGTCGTCCTGGGTAAGCAGCACCTGGCCGACCTGGATACGACGGCGTGCGAACGCTCGCTGGTACGCGTGCATCAGGATGCCTTGCCCGACGCTGGCCGCAGCTTGCAGCGACGGGATGTCGGTCGGTCGGCGCCCCATCCCAAGCGGGTCGAGGCCCGCGGCGATCGCGCCGCTGGAGACCAGGACGATCTCGATCCCTTGCTTGCGCACCCACGACAGCTCTCCGGCCAGCGAGCGGACCTGCTGGTCGTCGAGGCGGCCTCGCGCGCCCGTGAGTGAGGTCGATCCGACCTTGACCACGACGCGCCGCGGCGCGGGCAGCTCTCGCTTCATCGGCGACGTCGTCCGACGGCGTCCTCGGGATCGAACTCGAACTCGAGGTCGCCGATCCGCACGTCGTCGCCCTGCTTCGCACCCGCGCGGGTCAGCGCGGCCTCGACGCCGAAGGCGACGAACCGATCTTGGACGAAGGACAGCGCTTCGGAGTTGTCGATGTCGAAACGATCGAGGAGCCGCTCGACGCGCTCACTGCGCACGCGCCAGACGTCTCCCTCACGCTCGACCCTGACCTCTTTCTCTTCCGGACGGAGGCGGATCAAGCGATGCGAGACTGGCTGCGGCGTCGAGGTCACCGCACGCTCGACCGCGTCCGACAGCAGCGTTGCGAGCTCCTCGATGCCGTCGCCGCGCTCGGCCGATGCCGCGACGAAAGAGAACCCGGCTTCGGCGGCGGCGCGGCGCGACTCCTCCACCGCATCGGTCGAGAGGTCGATCTTGTTCCCCACGACGACGCCCACGCGATCGTCGAAGGACGGGTCATGGGAACGGAGCTCGGCGCGCAACGCGGCGAGCGCCTCCCCCGGTGTCTCCGGCGCGCTGACGTCGATCACGAAGCACAGCACGAGGCAGCGCTCGAGGTGGCGAAGGAACTCGAGCCCGAGCCCGCGGCCCTCGCTGGCGCCTTCGATGAGGCCGGGCACGTCCGCGATCACGAACCGTCCTCCGCCGGTCTCGGCTACGCCGAGATTCGGCGTGAGGGTCGTGAAGGGGTACGCGGCGATCTTCGGACGCGCGGCAGAAAGCTTCGAGATCAGCGACGACTTCCCCGCGTTGGGGAACCCGACGAGTCCGACATCCGCGAGAACCTTCAGCTCGAGAGAAAGCCAGCGGGACTCGCCCGCCTCGCCGCGTTCGCTGAATCCCGGCGCGCGCCTGCGCGAGGTAGCCAACCCTCGGTTGCCGCGTCCGCCGCGTCCTCCCCGCGCGGTGACGAACTCAGAGTTATGCCCCACGAGGTCGGCTAAAACCTCACCGCTCCCCTTCTCGCGCACGACCGTTCCGTCGGGGACGAGCACCACGACGTCGGGGGCACTCGCGCCGTGCTTGTCGTGGGATGACCCGTTGCCACCGTTGCCGGCGCGGTGATGCGGGTTGCGCGCGAGGTCCGACAGCGTTGCGATGTTGATGTCCACGCGCAGGATGACCGAGCCGCCGTTGCCGCCGTCGCCGCCGTCGGGCTTGCCCTTGGGTTTGTGCTTTTCGCGCCGGAACGATGCGCTCCCGTGACCGCCATCCCCCGCGGTGACCAGGATGCGCGCTTCGTCGATGAACTCTCGCCCCATGGTCGGCACTCTACCGAGCGGCGTCCTCGCACGAGCGGTTCGCGCCTCTATACTCGCCGCGATGCCTAAGATCTCAGCACGAACGCTCGAAGAGCACCGCACCGAGACGATGGACCGGCTCCTCGACGCCTGGTCTGAGCTCGTGAAGGCGCGCGGGTACGCGGAGGTTTCCCTCGCCGACGTCGCCGCTCAAGCCGGGCTCGCCCGTACCGCGATCTACAACTACTTCCCCGATCGGGAGGCGCTGCTGTTCGCGTGGACCGATCGCGAGGTGCGCCGCTCGATGTCGATCCTCGAAGGAGAGATCGCACAAGCGGAGTCGAGCGCCGAGAAGCTCCGGATCTTCGTGCATCTGCAGTTGGTCGACTTCGCGAACCGTCACCTCCCGCCGGGACAGGAAGTGATGCAGTTCTTGCGACCCGAGACCTACAGCAGGTTCATGGAACACATCGAGCCGGTCGAGCGGATCCTGCGCAACATCATCGAGGAAGGCATCGCCGCGAAGGAGTTCGTCGCGGGGACCGACGTCGATGCGACGCTTCCGATGGTGATGGCCTGCATCGGCGCCGAGCGCGGACCGGTCGCCGCGCGCAAGCACAGCGTCGATGACGCGACCGAGCGCGTGACGGGTTTCTTGTTGCGCGCGATGCAAGCAAAGGCGCCGAAGAGCGCCACTCGCAAGACACCGGCGCGGAAATCTGCGAAGCCAGAGCGCCGCTGACCCTGGCCCTGCGCAAGCTCACCTCGAACCCACATCGCGGTTGCTGGTCGAGATGCGAAGCCATAAACCGGCACGTCCCACACGCCGCTTCCCGGAAACTCGGGAGCGACTTCGCAGTCGTACTCGTGCTCAGATCCCAGGGATTCGAACATCACGCCCATACGTATTCAGTCAGCCACTCAGGACCGCGCTCGGCGTGCGGATGCTTTCCCGGCGACGCGCTTCACAGCGGCTTTGGATGGTTTCGCGGCAGCTTTCGTCGGGTGTGCCACCGCAGCCAGTAGCGTGATCTTCTTAGTCCCCTTCACCGCCGCCACCTCGAGTTCAGCACCGAGCGACGCGACATACTTCTGAAGGACATCGATGGTCACGTTCTCGGACCGCTCGATCGCGGCCACGCGCGGCTGACTGACCCCGATCCGCTTCGCGAGCTCGCGCTGTGTCACGCCTGCATCCTTCCGAAGTTCGGCGAGTCCGGCGGCGATTCGCAGCTCGCGTTCCATCTCGGAGACCCGGCGCTCTGCGCCTGGAGTCTTGAGCACCTTCTTCTCCCACTTCTTAAGGCTCATCGCGATCCGCCTCTCCTGCCCTTCTTCGTGGATGCTGTCTTCAAGCTCTCTTGATGCTCCTCGAACCTCAGGTCCGCGACCGGGATGTTCTTTCGATACCACCCATGCCAGTCGCGGCTCTTGTCTCCGCCGACCAATAGGATCGCTCGTCGCTTGAGGTCGAATGCGAAGAGCACTCGGATCTCGGTCCTTCCCGTGGATCCTGGTCGCAGCTCCTTCATGTTCTTGTGTCGGCTGGCCTTCACCGAATCCACCAAAGGGCGTCCTATTATCTCGGCCAGCGGGCAAGCCCTTGAGCTTTTCGCCGTTCGAGCGTCCAGTCTGCTGGACGCTTCCGTGTGCACGCCGTGTGCATTTCGGTTTCAGTGACGCGCCTTCGCAACCGGGTGACCAGCAATCCCCTCGCGACATGTTGTGGTCGAAGCTAGATCGCCGCGCGACGTTTCCGCAGGTCGGAAAGTGTTGAGCAGTTCAAGAGATCCCCCCTTCCCGACTGAAACTTAAGTCTCTGACCAGGGAAAACACGACTTTCGAGCATCGACGTGTGCATCCGTGTGCACTTCCGAACGGGAATCGCGAACCTCTTCGCCGATGGCGCGTCCAGTCCGCTGGACCGCACAGCCACGCGAATCGTCCCGCCGCTTTGGCGGTCGACAGGCATGCCGCTGCGAGAGAATTACCCGAATGGAGGTCATGGGACGGGAACCCCGAACTCTGTGAGGTAGACCGGCCACCCTGACCGGCAGAAGGGGGACAAGCTCCGATGACGATCAAGAGCCGGACTTGCCGGAGCGTGTTCGCAACGGGCACCCTGATCCTCGCCGTAGGAATCATGGGATTCGCGCCGGGCATCGCATCCGCCGAGCCAAATGTTCGCTCGGCACCCTATGACCTCGGGGAGAGGTGCAGGTGGACGCCCGTGAGCTTGTCAAACTGCGACCCGGATCCCATCGCGATGACGCACGGTGCGCTCACATTGACTAGCGTCGAACGATGCGTTCCCATGCGGGGATGCGCTGGCGGGGGTTCGTTCTCCGTCGTCGGGATCTTCGTCGACGTCGTCGAGCCGGGTTCATTGTCTGTGTGGACAGCCTTCGACGTCATCGGGACGTCCAACTGGACTGAGATCTGCGCGAGCGTCTTCAGGACGGAATCGAATGCATACCTCGGCGGTGAGTGCAGCCTGTGGCGGGCGGGGGCTGGCCAGGAAGGCCTTGAGGTGACGGTGCCCTCCGCGGGTAGCTACACAATCGCGGTGTATCCCCAACCAAGCCTCTGGGACGAAAGCTCGGCGGTTGCCGTCAAGATGATCGGCTACGAGCTTACGACCTAGAGATGCGATTCTGGTGATCCGACCTCGCTTCCCAAAGGAGGTCGCGGATTTCGTATCGCGCATTTTCAAGGCTTGGCGTCCAGCTGTACGACCCGTGAGTTGCGCGCCCACGGCCCATCTCGATTGAAGCGCGGCCTTGGAGAATGGCTGTTAAGTGACCGTGCTCACCGACCCCCTTAAGTACCCTCATCGTTGAGGACCCCGACGATGCTTCGACGACTCCGATGATCGCAAGAGGGCCTCTGTCCCTCGCCGCGGCCCTCTTGCGCCTTTTCAATGAAAGCCCGTCCAGTCTGCAACCGGGTGACCAGCAATCCACTCGCGACATGTTGTGGTCGAAGCTAGATCGCCGCGCGACGTTTCCGCAGGTCGGAAAGTGTTGAGCAGTTCGAGTCCCCCCTTCCTCCGGCAACGGAAGACTCTCACCACGGCCCGACTCATCCCGTGGGATGCCCGAGCCGCGTTCGGATCCAGGCGCGCACCGCTCGCGCCACTTCCTCGCCTAACACGGAACGCAGGGCGTCCATGTCGATCTCGATCCGCCCGATCTCACCTGTCCGTGCGGCCTCACGAAACGCGTCCACCAACACAGAGCGAAGCACGTCCGCGACTCCGGTCTCTTCGTGGACCACGGACTCCTCTACGAGCTCCTTTGACCATCGGTCGGCCAGCACCTGAGCTTCCTCACGGGAAAGTTCGTCGACCTCGGCAGTTCCGAACCAGCGGACGACGTCAGGAGCATCCTCGGTCTGCTGCGCCAGGTAACCCACCGACTCCACGACCTCAACTACACGTGAGGCATCGCCGTCGTCCTCGAGCCCGTCGACGCGCAGCAGTGACCCTTCGCGATTCACCGATGCCCGTAGCGGAGCGAGCTCTTCATCCAATCGCGCCAGCACGGGCGCGAGACGGGAGCCTCACCCAAGCCCCCTAACCGCGGGTCACGTGAGGCCGCTGATGCGGAACAGCCAGCTCGAAGGCATCCCAGGCCGATTGTATGGCAACGCCCACCCCGCTCCACCGTTGGAGGAAGACATTCCAGGATCGCTCTCGAACGGGCCTCGCCAGTCTTGTGGTCGCCGCCCGCAGCGGATGAGCGACGCGACGGTCTGTCATACGCGCGTAACGACTCGGCATGAAACAGGGGCCAAACCATGGGCATACTCGGAGGGAAGACGATCGTCATCACCGGCGCGAGCCGCGGGCTCGGCGAGGCGATGGCGATCGGATACGCGGCGGAGGGCGCGAACCTCGTGCTTGCGGCGCGCTCGGTGGACGACCTGGAGCGCGTGCAGAAGTCGTGCACCGAAGCCGGCGCCGGCAACGTTGCGATCCAGCAGACCGATGTCGCGGATGAGGATCAGGTGCGCGCCTGGTCCAGGCGGCAGGCCCGATCGACGTCTTCGTCGGCAACGCCGGTACGTCCTACAGCATGCTCACCGACAAGCGGTACACCGACCTCACCACCTACGACCGCGACATCTTCGAGCGTGTCCTCGAGGTCAACGTGACCGGGTTGTGGCTGTGCTTGAAGCACGCGCTGCCGGTGATGCAGGAAGGCGCGAGCTTCATCGCGATCGGATCGGAGACCGGACGCGCGTTGCGTCCGGGCTCGGGGATCTACGCGATCACCAAGGCGACCGTGGACGCGATGGTGACCATGGCTTCGCGCGAGCAGGTCGAGCGCAAGGTGCGCGTGAACGCGCTGTCGCCGGGCGGGATGGTCGACACGCAGCTGTTCGGTCCGACGGGGATGCCCGACTTCCTCAAGCAGATGCGCCCGCCGCTGCCCGCCGACGTGATCGTGCCGGCCGCGGTGTGGCTGGCGTCGCCGGAGTCCGAGGGCGTCACGGGCGCGCTCATCAGCGGGCGCGAGTTCAACGCCGACCCTGACGCACTCAGCGCGCGCCTCCGCGGCTAGCCGATCAGAGCTCGGCGCCGACGCCCGTGTACATCCGTCCCGCCGCGCCTTCGGCGGTGAGGAACAGCCGGCCGGCGACCACGACCATGCCCGGTGCGTCGGCAGGGCCGCTGATCGTGGTGTCCTTCCCGAGGTACACCCCGTCGGTCCGGTCGACGGTCGGCAGGAACGGAGTCGTGAACCCGCCCCTGGTGATGTCGATGTTGCAGTCGGTTTGGTCCCAGGCGTCGTCCTCTGTGCCCTCGGCGCCGTCGGGTCCGTTGTAGCCGTGGATGGCGGCGCCGAACCCGAACGGATCCCATCCCGCGTCCGTGTCAAGCTCGCATGCCGCCGCTCCGGTGATCCTGAGCGTCGAGGGATACTCGCCGAGCGGATTCGTCATCGCGAGGGTGCCGTCGTCGCATAGATCCGAGGCGATCGACACGATCTCGACGGTGACGACGTCGTCGCCGTCCTTGGCCGGCACGGTCGCGATGTTGCGCCTGCCGACGCATGCGGCGTCCGCGCCGGTTCCGACGGCGAATGCGCTCGCCGCGACCGCCAGGATCAAGAGCCGCTTCACCATCGTCGGGCCTCCGTCTTGTTGAGGATCGTGCCTGTCGCAGGCCTGTTCGGTGCCGTGGGAGCCGATTCCTTCGCAGTGTCTGGATTTCGCCGCGTGGAACGGCGTTTTTCGCAGCGCGGAACTGCAGGAAACTCAGCGTAAACCGGCGAACGCTTCTCTTGTCGGACGCATCCAGCCGACTTAGGCTTAACCACCCGACGGCGCAACGATGGCTGCGGGTCGGCGAAGGAGGCTCCACGTGGATCGGGCGTTCAAAGACCTCGCGTCGTTCCTCGGTGCCCGAACGCGCGTGCTCGCCACCCTGCTCGCCGCTCTTCTGGTCTTTAACGGTCTCGTCGGCGTCAGCCGCGCGCTCTCGCCGGAAGCAGCCCCCGCCACCTTCGCAGCCGACGACAAGCTGCCCCCCGGTGCCGAGCAACTCGCCGACGGTCGCGTGCGTCTGGCCGACGGAACGATCGTCTCCCCGGGCGCGGCCAAGAGGCTGCTCGACAAGACGATCACTCCGTCGAAGGGCCCGAAGGTCACGCCGACCAAGGGTCAGGGTGTCATCACGCAGAACGTAATGGGCGTCACCGACACCGAGATCAAGATCGTCTACTACTGGAAAGAGGACCGGACCAAGGCCAGCCCGTTCCTGCAGGGGTCGGCGGCCGAGGGTGCGAACCTCGATGAAGCGCTCGCGTTCCGCGAGTACCTGAAGTTCATCAACAAGCACGCGAACGACGGCACGCGGTTCATGGGCATCCCGATCAACCTCCACGGCCGCAAGCTCGTCGGCCAGGTGATCGAGGTTGGGAACGGTGACTTCAGCTACGCAGCCAACGCCGAGAAGATCGCGGAGGAGATCAAGCCGTTCGCTGCGCTCGCGTCGCACGGCGGACTATCCGCCTACATCTGCCCGCGCCTCGCGCAGACCGGCATCTTCAACCTCTCGACTTACGACGTCGGCGGGAGGAACGGGACGCTCGCCCAGCGCACGAACGGGTTCTGCCTGGGCCAGGGTCTCCCGTGGGAGCGGCAGGTCGATCTTTCGATCGCGTTCTTGAAGGCTCACAAGACCACGTCGTATGGACTCCAACAACAGCAGCGGGTGTACGGCGTGATCTATTCCGAATACCCGGGGATGGACTACGCCGCGCCGAAGATGATCGACAAGATGCGAGCCGCCGGTGTCCCGATCCCCGCGAACGGAGTCGCGAAGATCCCGGCCGACCTCGCAACGTCGCAGACCCAGGCGCGCACGATCATCGACCGGATGCGCAAGGCCGGCGTCAATACGCTGATCATGCCCGAGGGCAACAGCCCGCTGAACTTCACGCACGCCGCCGAAGCCAACGGCTGGGACCCCGACTACTTCGTCTGGCCGTGCTCGGGGCAGGACTCCTCGGGGATGGTCCGCCTCTTCAACGCGAAGCAGTGGGAAGGCGCGGAGGGTCTGTCGTGTTACGACCCCCACTTCGACTCGGACGCCGCCAACGACGACACCTCGCGCCGCACCGAGTGGTTCAAGCAGTACCAAGAGGTGCACGGTACCGGCAGCGAGCCGCCGGCTCCCGCGCCACTGGTGTACTCCAGCATGGCGCAGCTGCTCGCGGGGATCACCTTCGCGGGACGCAACCTGAACACCACGACGTTCAACCGGAGCCTCGATCTGGTGAAGGGGTTCCGCTACGACGCGATCAACGGCATCTCGACGGATAGCCGCTTCTTCAAGGTGAACATCGGCACCGCTGACCGGGCGTTCGTCGCCGATGTCGGGCACGTCCGGTGGTCGGGAACCGCTTCGCGGCCCGGCGGCGTTGTAGGCAGGTACCTGTTCCTCACCGAGAAGCGATACGGAAGCACCTCCGCGCTGTAGCTGCCCCGGACGAAGACGAACGGTAAGGTTCGGATCCCGTGCTTCCATCAGCCCTCGTCATCATCCTGCTCAACGGCCTCATCCAGGGCGCGCTCGCCGGTGTCAACAGCGTCGGGTTCGTGCTGCTCTGGCGAACCACCAAGGTCGTCAACCTCGCGCAACCCTCGCTCGGACTCGTCGCGGGAACCAGCGTCGGGTTGCTCGTCGTCAGTGCCGGCTGGAGCTTCTGGTGGGCAGCGCCGATCGGGATCGTCCTGGGTGCGGCGCTGGCGATCCTCGCCGACAAGCTGGTGATGGTCCGCTTGCAGGACGTGCCGCGATCGGTGCTGTTGATCGCGACGATCGGCCTGGCGCAAGTGTTCGACTCGATGCGCCTCGGGATGGCATTCGGACTCGGCGGCGGCGAGCTTCCTACCTACCAACTCAACCTCGGATTCTCATGGGACGTGCGCGGAACGCTCGACGCGGGCGGCGAGGGGATCATCCTGCGCCTGCTGTCGGCGCACATCCTCGCGCTGATCGCGTTGCCGCTGGTCGCCTGGGGCGCGCACGTCTTCCTGTCGCGGAGCCGCATCGGCGTCGCCGGTCTGGCGCTCGGTCAAGACATCGAGCGTGCGCGCAGCCTCGGCATCCCATCGGGCCTCGTGCGCACCGCCATCTGGGGCATCGCAGGCGCGATCGCAGCGATCTGCGGGATGCTGTGGATCCCGGTGTTCGGCTTCGGACTAGGCAGCCCGATCAACCCGACCGTCCTGTTGCTGTCACTGGCGCCGGCGGTGTTCGCGGGACTTCGCAGCATCTGGGCCGCCGCGGGGACCGCACTCGTGCTGGGCGTCCTGCATCAAGCGGTCGTCTACAACTACAGCGGCGGGCTCGCCGACGTGCTGCTCGGGCTCGCGATCCTCGCGGCGGTGGGGTTGCTGGCTCGAGGACTCGGACGAGGCGAAGCAGCTGCGCGGGCCTCTGCGTGGGAAGCGGCAACCTCGACACGTCCGCTGTCGTGGAGCGTGTCGTCCTCGGGCCGCCTCTACGGCACGGGCGTGACCATCGTACTCGCCGGGATCACGCTGGCAACCGTTGCCCCGTGGCTGTTGTCCAAGAGCGAGCGCGTCACCTACGGCACCGGCACCGCGTTCGCACTCGCCGCGGTCGCGGTCGGGATCGCGTGGCAGTTCGCCGGCGAGCTTCCGCTGGGACACTGGGGCTTCGCGGGCATCGGTGGCGCGATCGCGGTCGTGATGCCCGGCGCGTGGGGCGTCCGCGCGGTGGTCGCCGGTGTCATCGTTGGCGCGCTCAACGGGATCGCGGCGCTCGCGACCCGACGCAGGTCGAGCCTCGCCTTCGCCGTGGTCGGCCTCGCTGCTGCCGCGGCGGCGCCTTTCCTACTGCTGGAGGCCGGTCAAGAGCCGCTGGGCGCCGATCCGCTGACCGTCGCCATCGCCGGTGGAGTTCTTTGCGTCGTCGCCGTCCTCGGCGCGATCAAGCTCCGTTCGACGATCTTCGGTGGACGTCTGGTCGCGGCGCGCGACGATCCCGAGCGCGCGAAGTGGCTCGGCATCGATCCGCTGATGGCGCGCGTCGTGGCACTGAGCATCTCGGGCTTCGTCGTCGGTGTCGCGGGGGTCGTGTTCGTCGCGGCGCACGGCAAGAGCGGCGTGGCGGAGGGAAGCTTCGGCATCGCGCGGTCGCTCGCGATCCTGGCGATGGCGGTCGTCGGCGGCATCTCTTCTCCGGTCGGTGTGTTGATCGGCGCGATCGGGTTGATCGCTGCCGACGTGTTGCTGCCGGATCCGTGGGGCGGCCTGACGTCGGGGATCGGGGTGATCGCCGTCGTGTTGTTCATGCCTGCCGGCTTGGCGCGCCTGGTCCAACGCGTGCGCGACGCCGGGGTGCGCCTCCTGGTCAACGAAACACGCGACACCGTCGTGCCCGTCGCGACCGCCCGAGAGGTGCAGGTCTGATGGCGTTGCGCGTGGCAGGCAGCGACACGCGCGAGGCGCTCGCGACCCCGACGGTGCGTGCGGCTTCCACCGGCGCGCTGCTTGCCTGCGGCCCGGCGCTCGCGGTGGTGTTCACTGCGGCGACGTCGTGGGAAGAGGTCCTCGACTTCCGAGGCACGGGCGCCTGGCTGACGCCGTTGCTGCTCGTCCTGGTGGTCGCGACCGCGATCGCCACCTGGCGCGCCGGCCTGCCGGCGGCGCGGGCCCTCAAGCCGTTGCCTGCTTCGCTCGATCTCACGTTCGTGCTCGCCGGATTCAGTGCGTTGGTCGCCATCGCAGGCGACGAGCGCCTTGCGGCGGTCGCGCTGCCCGCTACCGTCGTCGTCGGCGGCAACGCGATCGGGCGCGCGGCCCTGCTGGCGATCCGCGGCTGTGTACGCTCGATCGAGTCTGCCGCTGCCGGGATCGTCGTTTCGTTCGCGCTGGCCGGCGTCGTGCCCGGCGTGCACATCATGCTGGTGCGCTCCGGCAGCGGGCTGCCGCGCGCCGTGGGATGGAGCGCCGCGTACCTCACGCTCGCCGGGATATCGCTGACGCGGGCGCGCCGCGCGCTCCGCACCGACCGAGCGCGCATCGAGTTACGCGAGCACGTCGCCGCCGGTCTCTCGGTGCAGATGCCCGACGCGGCGCTCGCGTGCCGCTCGATCACCGTCCGCTTCGGACCCAACACGATCCTCGATCGCGCGACGATGGAGATCGCTCGCGGCGAGCTCGTCGCCTTGATCGGCGCGAACGGCGTCGGCAAGTCGACCCTGCTGCGCGTTGCGGCAGGCTTCGTGCCGCTCGAGACGGGTCAGGTCGCCGTCGGCGGCGAGGATGTCACGTCTTTGATGCCGGAGGATCGCGCCGCGGCTGGGCTCTCGTTCGTCTCCGGCGCGCGCCCGGTGTTCCCGGATCTCACCGTGCTGCAGAACCTGCGCGCCGCCGCCTACCGCACGCACAAGACCCCCCAGGCCTTCACC
>JBKJXT010000175.1:0-15792 GCA_046716205.1 Actinomycetota bacterium | reverse complement strand
CGTGTATGCCGTGCAGACGATGATCTACTTCAAGCCACCGGGCTCGCGCGGCCAAGCCGTGCATCAGGACAACTTCTTCATCGCGGCGCGCCCCGGCACGAGCATCGCGGCGTGGCTCGCGATTGATGCGGCCGACGAAGCGGCAGGGTGTCTGCGCGTGGTGCCCGGCAGCCATCGGTGGCCGCTGCTGTGCACCGAGCAGGCCGACCACACCGAGAGCTTCACCGACGTCACGGTCCCGCTGCCACCGGGCACCGAGCTCCGCGCGGTCGAGATCGACGAAGGCGATGTGATGTTCTTCCACGGTTGCCTGGTCCACGGGAGCCTGCACAACCGAACCACCGACCGGTTCAGGCGCTCGCTGATCGCCCATTACGTGGACGGAGCGGCAATGTCGGTGTCGGGCTACGTCGCGCACGCGGCGTTCCGCCTCGACGGCGCGCCCGCCGCACTACAGGCCTCCAACGACGGCGGCCCGTGCGGGGTGTGGGTCGACGTCGAGGGCACCCCCGTGCTCGAGATCCAGTAAACAGCGATTGATTCCCTCGCGCCGGACTTCGCTACACCGTTGCCGTGGCGTCATCCTGCGCCGCACCTCCTCCTGCGGCGCTCACGCCACCGGCTCGTAGAGGCAAAGTAAGCATCGATGACGAGCTTCTTCGAAGTGCTAAGAGTTTGGCGACGAAGACCGGGCGGACGCTTGGACAGGTGATCGAAGACGCGCTTCGCGAAGTTATCGCTCGGTCTCTGCGCCGCGGCAGCACGGAGCGACCGACCGTCCCCGTTTTCACGCGCGGGACCGGACTCGCCGAGGGCGTCGATCTGGACGACACCTCGGCTTTGCTAGACCGGCAGGATGTTTCAGAGCACCTCCGCTACCGGGAATGGTTTGATCGGGACCTGCTGTCTTCGCAGGAGCCGTTCGCGCTCGCCGATGTAACGGCAACCGGATTCATGCGCATCGTTACGCATCCGCGAATCTTCTCGGTACCGGCCACGCTGGAAGAAGCCTTCGAGTTTGTGGAGTCGCTGCGAGCGCAGCGTCACCCGTTGGTCACATAGGCATGGGAAAGGCGCATCGCGCTCAACCGCGCGATCGGCGTTTGCGCCGCCCGCGGAGGCGGAAGTGGAGGCGGAAGTGGTGGCGGAAGGAATCGAACCCCAACCAGACCCCTTGCGAAGTCTCACCGGTTTTGAAGCGTTACCCGAGCCTCGTTGCGACCTGCGTAAACAGCAGTTGCTGCACGTCACACGCGCCGGGCGCGCCTGCAGGTGATCCTCTCCGAGCCGGGCGCTACAGGATCCAGCCAATGGGTCCGGCCGCCGGGGTTGACGTGCGGTGTAACGTGGGCTGCCAAACGTGAGACGGTTCCTTGTCGGACCAGGGTGAAGGGGGAGGCCATGCAGGACATCGTCGCCAAGCTCGACGCGTTGCTGCCATCGGTTCGCGAGCGCCGGCAGGAGATCGAGGAAGCCAGGCGGATCCCTGCGGACCTTGCCGATGCTCTGCACCGAACGGGTGTCTTTTCGCTGCCGGTTCCGAAGGCGGTCGGGGGTATCGAGGCTCCGCCCGCGGACACGATGCGCATCATCGAGACCGTCTCTGCCGCTGACGGTTCCACCGGATGGACGGTCATGATCGGCATGGGGATATTCGCGGGCCTGATGAACGAGGTCGGCGCGAAAGAGGTCTACGTCGATCCGACCGCGCCGGTCGCCGGTGTCGCCGGCCCGATCGGACAGGCGGTCCGTGTCGACGGCGGCGTGCGGGTCACGGGACGGTGGTCGCCGGCCAGCGGCATCCTCCACTGCGACTGGGTGTACGCAGGGTGCATGATCTTCAAAGACGGCGCGCCGGTGATGACCGAGCACGGACCGCAGATCATCCACGTGTTCATCCCGAAGGCGGACGTGACGGTCAACGACACGTGGTTCGTCAGCGGCTTGGCCGGGACCGGGAGCAATGAGTTCGTCGCGAACGACCTGTTCGTTCCCGAGCACCTCATCTGGAACCTGTTCGATCCGTCGGGACACCGCCATGAACCGCTCTACCGACTGCCGGTCGTCGCTTCGTTCACCAGCATCGTCGCCGCGGTAAGTCTCGGGATCGCGCGCGGCGCGCTCGACGAGATCACGGCGCTTGCTGCGACCCGGGTACCGCCGCTCAGCGTCGGTCCGCTCGCCGACAAGCCGTACGCACACATCGAGGTCGCACACGCCGAGATCGCCCTGCGCTCCGCGCGCTCATATCTGTACGACATCGTCGAGGAGATCTGGGATGGCGTCTCGCGCGGTGAAGGATTCACGCCGCAGCAGAACGCGCTCAGCCGCGCGGCCGCGACGAACGCGGTCGAGGTCGCTGCCCGGGTCGCGCAGACCGCGAGTCGGCTCGGAGGATCGACGGCGGCGTACGCGTCGTCATCGCTCCAGAGGCATGCGCGCGACGCGGAGATGATCACGCACCACTTCGTCCAATCGTCCGACACCTGGGAACAGGCGGGCAAGGTGCTGCTGGGTCGGCCGCCGACGGTTCCTCTGTTCTAGGCGCGCGCAAGTCGGGGGTCCGGTCCCCGGCTGCCTAGAAGCCCCCCCACCCGGCCTGGTTAAGCGCTTCACCGGTTTTGAAGCGTTGGCATGGGGTCTCGGTGACCTGTGGTAACAGGCGTTGTCGCACGTCGCGCGCGCCCATCCGGCGCCGGTCGTACCCCGGTTGCGCGCCCCGTTCCCGCGAGTTGGATGCAGATTGTCATGCAGACTCACGAGGCCAGCAGGGTTAGTGAAGGGCTGCCTGCACGGCGTGCGAGAACCTAGATCCGGCAGTCTTGCAACCTTGTTCCATCGAGGGCGGACCGCCAGGGTGGACGAGCCTGGGCTGCTACTCCCTGTTCTCGTAGAACCTGTCGAGCTGCTCGAGATCCTTGGCTCGGCCGGTGGCGTGCTTGAGCCGCTCCCACATCGACACCGAGATGACGAGCGCCGCCGTGTCGGCATCCTGAACGTCGCGCCGTTCGGCTGAGTCGATCAGGTCTTCGAACCCGCGCGGTGCGCCGTCGGGGGCGAACACGATGTCGAGCGGCCCGCAGTTCGTCATCAGATGCAGCGTGTCGTACTGAGACCATTTCTCAACCGGATGACGAGGGAACCACGTTCCCATCTGCTCAGCGGTGAGCAAACCCGCGTCGAGGTCATCGAAGGCGTCTGCGAGGTGGGAGAGGTTCTCGGCATCGCGCGAAGGAGTAACGTCGAGATCCACCGTGGCGGGAAGCGGAAGGTCATGCAAGAGGGCAGCGACACCACCGATGATCACGTAGCGAACATCGTGCGCGTTCAATCGCCGGATGATGCCAGCGATATCGAGCTCAGCCACGGTTGGTCCGCGCTCGGCGTCCTTGCGCGCGCGCTACTCGACGGTGCTCCGCTGCGGTGAACACTTCGAGCTGGTCGGCTGGCAGTAGTGCCTCCGCCCTTCGGCGCGCCGCGTCGTGGGAGTCGGGTTCGGCCGCGCGCATCCGGAGCTCGAACCCGGCAGCCGCAAGGATCCGAGCAAGTGTCTGTACCGACGGGGACCGGGCACCCGACTCGTAGGCCGAGACCGCCGACTGGGTGGTCGCCGCTTTGGCGGCGAGCGCTTGCTGAGTAAGTCCCGCTCGTCGACGCGCCATCCGGATGAGGTGTCTCGAGTACGTTTCTGCGGTCATACGCTGGTATTATAGCGGTACCGATATATCAGCGCAACACCGCGATCGAGCCGCGCACGCGGACCGAGTCGATTGATCGATTGAACCTGTGAGCGGCCACCTTGTCGATACGAACGTCGTATCCGAACTCAGGAAGCGACAGCGGGCGGACCCAGGAGTCCTTCGTTGGTTCTGCTCCGCCGCCGGGATGCTGTGTTCGCTCGAGCGCTTGATCGCTGGCTGCGGAATCTGGAGCGGGGCTATGCGATCGCATCCTGCCGGTGACGCTCCCGATCTGCGATCGATGGGGCCGGCTGGGTCTCGAACGGGTTGTGCCGCCCATCGAGGGGCTCCTCGCAGCGACGGCGATCGAGCACAGGCTGACGCTCGTGACTCGTAACGTCGTCAACGTTGCGGCTATAGGAGTCGACGCACTCAACCCATGCGGCACCTCAGCGACCGCCGCGCTAAGCGCGTTCTGGGCGAGCGGCGAGCCGGCGATCGAAGAACTCGAGCATCGCCGGCAGCCGCGCGCTCCAGTAGTTCCACTCGTGCGCGCCGTCGAACTCTTCGTAGGTGTGCTCGATGCCGGCATCGGTCAGCTCGCGGTGCAGTGAGCGGTTCTCCTCGATGAGATCGTCGGAAGTGCCGCAGTCGAGGCGCATCGGCACGTGCGCAGGCGCGCGCCGCAGCATCTCCGCCAGCGTCTCCTCACCGGCAGCGACTGGATAGGGGTCGCCGGTGACCTCGGTCAGGCGCGCGATGGTGGTGACCGTGGACGTGCCCGCGGCCGCGACGTAGCGCTGTGGATGCTTCGCGGCGAGTCGCAGCGCGCCCCAGCCGCCCATCGACAACCCGCCGATACAGACGCCGGCGTCGCCCGCGCCGTCGTGCAGTAAGCGCGCGATCGCGGGGACCTCATCGCGGACCCACGCTTCTGCATCCTCGCTGCCGCGAGGGATGTAGCCGCTGCCCATGCCCCACATCCCGTCCGAGGGCATCGCCAGCACCATCGGTCGCACGCGGCCGTCGGCGACCAGGCGCGCGAGGATCCGGTGCGCGCCGCCGTTGAGTGCCCACACCCAGCAGCTGTCGAGCAGCCCGTGCAGCAGGATGACCAGCGGTGCGCCGTCGGGCGTGCCGGGCGGGGCGTAGGTGCAGACGTCGCCGCGCCGGCCGAGCGCCGAGCTCGTCGCGGTCGCGAAGCGCAGCCCGTCGGGTTCGTAGACGGGGTCGGATGCCCCGAAGCTCCGGAAGCTCAGCGCAGCATCACCACGCCTTTCGCGTTGCGACCCGCGAGCATGTCCTCGACGGCGAGCGCGACGTCGTCGAGGCTGTAGGTGCGCGTCACCAGTTCGTCGAGCAACAGCTCGCCCGAGCGGTACAGCTCGAACAGACGCGGGAAGTCCACCGACGGTCGGCACATCCCGTACAGCGGGTTGAGGTAAGTCTTGTCCCACTCGAACAGCCGCATGTCGATCGTGACCTCTTGCTCGGTTCCGCTGACCTGCACCGCGGTCCCCCCGTGTCGCACGAACCGCAGCGGCGCTGCGCACAGCTCCGGAACGCCCGTGCACTCGAAGGCGTAGTCGGCACCGCGCGCGCCGATGATCTCGCGCGCCTGCCGTGCGGCGTCCTCCAGCGAGCGGTCGGTTGCGTGCACGGTGTGCGTCGCGCCGAACCGGCGCGCCATCTCCAGGCGATCCTCCACCACGTCGACCGCGACGATCGATTGCGCGCCGGCGATGCGCGCTGCCTGCACGACGTTCAAGCCGACGCCGCCGCAGCCGATCACCACGACGCTGGTGTCGGGGGTGACGCGCGCCGCGTTGACCACCGAGCCGTAGCCGGTCATCACGCCGCACCCGAGGATGCACGCAGAGGCGAACGGGATCCCGTCGTCGAGCTTCACGACGGCCTCGCGCCGCACGATCGTAGCGTCCGAGAGCGTCCCGAGATTGAACGCGCGCCTCAGGGACGCGCCGCCGCTCGAGGTACCGCCGTCGCCTGCGTGTCCCGCCTCACCCGGTCCGAGCCGTTCGCACAGCACCACGCTGCCGCTGATGCATTGGAAGCAGTCGCCGCAGCCGATCGCCCACGTCAGCAGGACGCGATCACCCGGCGACACGTCGATGACGCCGTCGCCGACGTCTCGAACGATGCCGGCCCCTTCGTGACCGAGCACGGTGCCCGCCGGGGCGCCGCGTGCGATGTCGACGTCGGTGTGACACACCCCGGACGCCGCGATCTCTACGAGCACCTCGCCGGGGCCGGGCGCGCCGAGCGTGAAGGACTCCACCGCGAAGCCCCCGGCGCCGTCGGTCACCACGCCGCGCACGACTAGGCCTCGCCGACGGCGGCGAGCAGGAACGCCAAGATGTCAGCTTGCTCGGCCAGCGTCTTGGCCGTCGACTTCCCGACGCCGTGCCCGGTATCGACCTCGACGCGAAGCAGCACGGGCGCGTCGGCCGCCTGCGCGCCCTGCATCGCGGCGGCGAACTTGTAGCTGTTGGAGGGAACGACGAGCTCGTCGTGGTCGCCGGTGGTGAGGATCGTCGCGGGGTAGCGCGTGCCTGCGCGCAGGTTGTGCAGCGGGGAGTAGGAATGGATCCGGCGCAGGTCCTCTTGCTCGTCGAGGGATCCGTACTCCGCGCCCATGGCGAGCCCGACGCGCACCCGGTCGATGTGCAACATGTCCAGCAGGCCCATGTCGATGTGCGCGGCGGCGAAGAGCTCGGGGCGCTGGGTGATGCACGCGCCGACCAATAGGCCGCCGTTGCTCGCGCCGGAGATCGCGAGCTTGGAGGGCTTCGTGTATCCCTGTTCGATCAGCCATCCGGCCGCGGCGATGAAGTCGTCGAAGGAGTTCTGCTTGTTCGCGCCACTGCCCCCTCGGTGCCACTCCTCACCGTACTCGCCGCCGCCGCGGATCATCGCGGTCGCGAAGACGCCGCCGCGCTCCACCCACGCGATGGCCAGAGGCCAGAACCAGGGCACGACCGGGATGCCGAACCCGCCGTAGCCCCACAGCAAGGCCGGCCGGGCGCCGTCGCGCTCGATGTCGCGCCGGTGCGTCACGAAGACCGGGACGCGCGTGCCGTCGGGGCTCACCGAGAAACCCGGCGACGTCGTTAGCGCGCCGGGGTCGAAGGCGAGCGACGGCCGGCGCACCGGGGTGACTGTGTTGGCGGCACTGTCGTAGCCGTACAACGCCGGCGGCTGGGTGAAGCTCATGTACAGGAAGTGAGTCTGCGGGTCGTCGCGGACGCCGCCGAAGCCGCCCGCCCACCCGACGCCGGGCAGCGCTACTACGCCGTCGGGCGCGCCGTCGAGCGTGAAGCGCCGTACGACGCTGATCGCGTGTGCGTTGTAGCCCGCGAGGAACCGATCGCCCTTGACCACCGCCCACTCGAGCGTGTCGTCAGACTCCGCCACGATCTCGCGCCACGTACTGTCGCCCGCCTCGATCGAGACGAGCCGCCGGCGCGGCGCGCGCAGGTCGGTCACGAACCACATCGTGGAGCCGTCGTTGCCGACGAAGGCGAATCGTCCCGCGAAGGCGTCGGGCAGTTCGATGACCCGTCCGGTTTCCAGGGACACACAGACCATTCCGTTCGGCCCGCCGGTCTGGTCCAGCACGTAGATCATCAGCAGGCGCCCGTCCTCGGACACGATCGGCTGGAACCGCAGACCCGGTCGGTCGGCGCGCTCGTAAACCAGCTCGTCGTCGGCCTGCTTGGTCCCCAGCCGGTGGTAGCGCACACGGGTCACGTCGTCGGGGTCGAACGCCGCGTGGTAGAAGCCGGTCCCGGTGGCGTCCCACGCCGGGGAGGAGAAACGGATCCGCTCGATGCGATCGTCCAGCAGTGCGCGGGTCTCGACGTCCAAGACGCGCCACTCGGTCCAGTCCGAGCCGCTGCGCGCGATCGAATAGGCGACGCGAGCGCCATCCGCGCTCGGCGCGAACGCGGTCAACGCGATGGTCGCGTCGTCGGACCACTCGTTGGGATCGACGAGGACGTCGGGTTCGCCGTCGGCCCGCAGCAGGCAGAGCACCGGCTGCGCGCGCATCCCGTCGTTGAAGGTTGCGAACTGGCGGTCGCCACGTTTCACGGGCGCGCCCACCTTCTCGTAGTCCAGCAGCGCTTGCAGGCGCGCCCGCGCGCCAGCGCGTTGCGACAGGGCGTCGAGTATCTGGGAGGTCAGCGCGTTCTGCGCGCGCACCCACGCCCGAACCTCCGGCGCGTCGAGGTCCTCGAGCCAGCGGTAGGGATCGGGGATCGCTACGCCGTTTCGGACGTCGATGTGATCGACGGTGCGCGACGCGGGGTAGACGATCGGCTTCATGGGTGCGGAAGCATAGGGCCACGACCGGTAGCCTGTGCCGGTCTGCCGACCGAGGACCGTCGATGAGCGCAGTGACCGTCACGCCGTCGGGCCTCTCGCTGGCCGGGCGTCATCATCGTCTGCTCTCCGGCGAGATCCACTACTGGCGCAACGATCCCGCGCACTGGCCGGCCATCATCGATGCGGTCGCCGAGCTCGGCTTCAGCACCGTCTCGACCTACGTCTCGTGGGCGCGCCACGAACGCGCGCCGGGCGCCTTCGATACGTCCGGGCGCTTCGACATCCGCGGCTTCCTTCATGCGGTGACGGCGCGCGGGCTGAAGGCGGTCGTGCGCGTCGGGCCGAACACCGCGGGGGAGCAGGAGGACAGCGGGTGGCCGCGCCGCGTGTTGGACGACCCCGACTGTCAAGCGCGACGGCCGGGCGGTCTGCCCTACCTGCTGGCGACCGCGACCGGTCACGCGTTGATGCCCTCCTACGCGTCGCGCACGACGCTGGGCGAGATCGCGCGATGGTACGACACCGTCGCGGGATGGCTGCGCGATCTTCAGTTCCCCGACGGACCGATCGTCGCGATCCAGGTCGACAACGAGCTCGGCTATCACTTCCAGAGTCATGCGTACGCGCTCGACTACCACCCGGACGCGATCGCCGTATATCGGCGGTTCCTGTCGGAGCGCTACGCGTCGATCGCATCGCTGAACGAGGCCTACGACGCGCGATGGCACGGTTTCGAGGACCTCGAGCCGCCGCGCGACGGCGTGGAGGACCCCGGCGCGTGGCACATCGACTGGGTGCGGTTCAAGGAGCACCATCTGCGCGACACGCTCGCGACGCTCGCTTCGATGCTGCGGGAGCGCGGTCTCGATCGCGTCCCGCTGGTGCACAACGACTATCCACGCACGACGACGCCGCACGACCTCGGGGCGCTGGAGCGCTCCGGCGCGGTGGACATCGCAGGCGCGGACATCTACGCGGGCAAGGAAGGCGGGACCGCCGTACGCGATCTCGCCCGCCACCTCGTCGGCTCGAGCCGCCTGCCCTACATGGCCGAGCTCGGGACGGGATGGCTGACGTTGCCGTGGCTGCTGCCGCTGCGGACGCAGCCGCTGGACGAGGAGCACGCCGCGCTGCGCGCATTCATCCACGGCGCGCGCGCCGCGAACGTCTATCAGCTGGTGGAGCGCGATAGGTGGTACGGCAGTCCGATCTCGGCGCGCGGCGAGCCGCGCGAGCCCAAGGCGAGCTTCTACCGCCGGCTGCACGCCATGCTCGACGAGCTCTCGTGGGAGCATCTGCGCCGCGACGCGCCGGTACTGATCCTCGAGAACCGCGCGCTGGCGCGCCGCATCGCGGCACGGGCGCGCTACGGCGACATCGTCCCATGCTTCAGTCAGTTGTTCCCGTTCGACCTACGGTTGCTGGAGCCAGACGACGCGGAGGCCGACGCGCTCGCGGCGTGGAACCGTGATGTGAACGCCGCCTGCATGCGCGCCGGGTTCGAGGCAGACCGCGCGTCTTCTGACGCGCCGCCATCGCTCGACACCTACCGGGTCATCGCCGTTGCGCGCCCGGAACTGCTCGAGACGCCGATACCCCCCGGCGCGGTCTCGACACCGGAGGAGCTTGCTCGCGCGCTGGCGTCGATGCCGGTGCCGGCCTTCCGGTGCGACGCGCCGGAGGTGGAGCTGGTGCGGTTCACCGGTGGGCGCGAGGTGCTCGCGGTCGTCAACGGTGGCGCGACCGATGTCACTTCGACGGTACGGTTCGACGGTGACGTCACGCTGCGCGGGGTGTGGCGCGAGGAGACGCTCGCCGGGCGCGATGCGGTGCAGCTGCAGATCGGAGCGTGGCAGTCGCAGGTGTGGGAGGTATCGCGGTGATCGATCCGCGCATCGAGATGGTTGACATCGAGCCGGATGGCTTCGGGTTGGTGAATCAGCTCGCGTCGTTGCGCCCGGCGCGCGCGGAGCTGCACGTCCTTCACCGTCGCGGTTTGGTCGTGCGCGCCGTGCATACGCGCGCCGGCGTCGTACACACCCTGAAAGGCCGCACGATCCAGCCGACGGAGGACGGCGCGGACGCGCTGCGCGCGGAGACCGACGTCGCGCGCGCGATCCTGGTGGACGCCGAGCGCCTCGCCGAGCTCGCCCTGCCGCTCTCACAGGCGTTCGACGCACCAACCCAGGACGAGATGATGATTCGCAGCAGACGGGTCTTCGCAGAGCGGGGCGCGATGATCGCCGTGCCGCCGCAGTCCTACGACGAGTGGGACGCGTGGTCGGCACATCTGCGCAACCTCGGGGAGGACTACGTTGCCTTCGTCGCGGGCTACGACGGGGAGGCATGCGCGTTCACGCTCGTCGGCAGGGTGCGCGATGGGTTGCTGAGCCGCGTGACGTCCTTGCCGCCGGGGGAGCGTCCGCCGCTGACCTCCGCCGCGTCGCTCGTCGACGCGGCGGGTGCGGCCGGGCCGGTGCGCATCGCGGTCGTGGCCGACGTGGAGGTCTTCGCAGCCGCGCTGTCGAGCCGGTCGATCCGCCCGCTCGTCGAGGGCGCGGCGGTGTGCTTCGGGCTGCCGGGGATGACGCCGTGAGCGCGATGCGCGCCGTCATCTCAGCGGTCTCGGTGATCGAGGTGCAGGAGCTCGCCGAACGTGTGCCCGGCGCGGGCGAGCTGTCGGTCGCGCCCGACGCCGTCGGGATCTGCGGCACCGACATCGAGCTGTTGAACGGGACGATGGCCTACCTGACCGACGGCCTGGCGAGCTATCCGCTGGTGCCCGGCCACGAGTGGACGGGTCTCGTCGATGCGGTGGGCCCGGGCGTCGAGGGGTTCAGCGTCGGCGACCGCGTCGTGGGAGAAGTGTCGCTGGGGTGCGGTACCTGCGAGCGGTGCCGCGCGGGGATGCACAACCTGTGTGCGCGCCGCACGGAGACGGGCCTCGTCGGGCGCGAGGGAGCGTTGTCGACGCAGCTGCTGTTCCCTGCGTCGATCGCGCACCTCATCCCGTCTCACGTCGAGCGACTCGATGCGGTGCTGATCGAGCCGCTGGCGGTCGCGTGCCGCGGATTGCATCGCGCCGGCGAGTTGCCGTCGCGGGTGGGCATCGTCGGCGGCGGCACGGTCGGGTTGATGTCGGCGATGGCGGCGCGGGCGTTGGGCGTGCAGGATGTGATCGTTGTCGAGCCCGACGATGCGCGCCGCTCGTTCGCGGCGTCGCTCGGTTTCGAGGTCGCCGCGGAGCCGGGCGAGCGGGCGCCGCTCGTCGTCGAAGCGGCGGGAGCACCGGCGGCGATCGCGGGCGCGGTAACGATGTGTGAGGTTGGCGGGACGATCGTGGTGCTCGGTCTGACCGGCGCGCCGTCGGTCGAGCTCGATCTGGACGACGCGGTGATCCGCGACATCACGATCATCGGCAGCCTCAGCAGCCCGGGCGTGTGGCCCGAAGCGATCGATCTGGTGGCGTCCGGGCGTGTCACGCCCTCGTCGGTCGTCAGCCACGAGGTCGCGCTCGGCGACGTGCGCGCCGGATTCGACCTGGTGCGCGAGCGCGCGCCGGGGACGCGTAAGGTGGTCGTTCGCCCTACGAAGGAGAACCGATGAAGATCGCGCGCATCACGACCGCCGTCATCGAGGCCAACTACGACTGGACGATCGTCAAGATCGAGTCCGACGAAGGCGTCGTGGGCCTTGGCGAGAGCTTCTGCGCGCCTGGTCTCACCGCGACGATCCGCGATCTGGCGGTGCTGCTGGAGGGGGAGGATCCGCGCAACGTCGAGGCGCTGACGCGCAAGCTGCGTCTAGCGACCGCGCATGCCGCAAGCGGCGGCGGACACGTGCATCACGCGATCTCGGGGTTGGAGTGCGCGCTGTGGGACTTGAACGCGCGCGCGTTAGAGGTGCCGCTATGGCAGTTGCTCGGTGGGCGCTACCGCGACCGCGTTCGCATCTACGCCGACTGCCACGCCGGCGATGCGCTGCAGAGCTATTCATCCGTGCTCGTGTCGCGCAAGCCTGCGTGGGCGGGCATGACCGCCGCCGAAGCCGAGGAAGAATTGCACTGGGCGCCGGTCGAGATCGAGGGCGTGTACACCCCGGATGCGTATGCCGCGCGCGCGCGCCAGATGGCCGATCGCGGGTTCACGGCGCTGAAGTTCGACCTCGACCTGCCGTTGTTGCCGGGGGAGGACCTGTTCGCGCGCACGATCTCTCCCGCGCAGCTGCAGCGTCAGGTGGAGCTCGCACGTGCGGCGGTGGAAGCGGTGCCCGGCGTGCAGGTCGCGTTCGACTGTCACTGGCGCTACGCGCCGAACGACGCGTTGCGCTTGGCGCGCGCGCTGGAGGACGTGTCGGTGATGTGGCTCGAGGACCCGGTGCCGCCGGAGATGGTCGACACGCTGGCATGGGTGACCGAACGAACCTCGACGCCGATCGCGACGGGGGAGAACCAGTACCTACTGAGTGGCTTCGCGCCGATGATCCAGCGCGGCGCCGTCGACATCGTGGCGCCGGACGTACAGAAGGTCGGCGGGCTGTCCGAGACGCGCCGGATCGCGGCACTGGCCGACGTCTACAGCTTGCCGGTCGCGCCGCACAACATCGCGGGTCCGGTCGGAACGATGGCCTCGGCGCACGTGTGCGCGTCGATCCCGAACTTCTTCGCGCTCGAGTGGCACGCGGCAAGCGTGCCGTTCTTCGACGAGCTCGTCGTCGGAGGCGCGTCTCCGATGATCGAGGGCGGATATATCACGCTGTCGGACGCGCCTGGGCTCGGCATCACCCTGGACGAGGACGCGTGCCGCCGCTACGCGCGCACCGACGAGGCGTTCTTCGGGGTCTAGGAGCTTGTCGCGAGCGAGCTTGCCATGGAGCAGGGACGGAGCAGCCCGGCGTATCTTTGGGACCGTGGAGATGGTGCGGAGGCCAGTAACCAGCTTCGTCTTTATGGTGGCGGGCGCGTTCCTGTTCGTCTTCAACAGCGTCCTGATGGTCGTCATCGGTCGTCTTCCTGATCCCAGCATCGGCTTTGGGTTCGCGATGTCCGGCGCACTTGCGGGGGCTATAGCGGCAGGCGTGGGCTTGTTGCTCCGTCGCGAGAAGGACAAAGTGGTTCGAGTGTCTATCGCGGTCGGCGCATGGTCCGCCTTGGCCTTCGCGGCGACGGCCGCTGTCATTCTCAGTGCAGAGCTAGAGCAATGGGTCCCTGAGTGACGTTGTGCGATCCGAAAAACAGTAGGTCAGAAGCTAGTGCGAGAGGGGGGAGTTGAACCCCCACGGGTTGCCCCACAGGATCCTAAATCCTGCGCGTCTGCCGATTCCGCCACTCTCGCAGTGTCACTGTCGAGGGTAGCAGCGCCTCACGTCTTCAACGGCGACGGCGTCACTGACGGGTTGCGGTTGGGCGGGATCGGCGAGTACGTCGGCGCCGGTGAGGATCCGGCCGGGTTCTTGCCCATGACCAGCAGCATCTGGATCAAGTTGCGGTCGCAATAGATCTCGAGCACGCGGAACTGTCCGAACACCTCGTCACGGAAGAAGGTGTCCTCCGCCTCGCCCGGCTCGCGCTCGCCGCGCCCGAGCACCCAGTCGTCCTTGGGCCACTCGTTGAGCACCAGCTCGACGAACCCGTCCAGGGATACCGGCACCGCGAAGATCCCGCGCTGCAGCCCTTGCACCGCCGGGAGCTTCTGGATCGTGAAGGTCCCGGCCGGCAGCTCGAGGTCTCTGGGAACCCACGTTGGCATCGAGATGCGCGCCGGGGGCGTTGGGCTCTCCAGGCAGTTCGGCGCCGCGGGGGTCAGCGACGGCGACGGCCCCGCCGCGGGCCCTTCGCCGCCGGAGAGCACGAGTGCGGTTGCGCCGCCCGCGATCAGCGCGAGCGCAACGACGACCAGACGCGGGTTCACCCGGACATGCTACGTGGGTGTAACCGAGGGCGCGCCTGCGCCGGAAAGCGAACGAGGCGCTCACGTGCGCGCCTCGTTCAAGATGGTGGGCCGCCAGGGACTCGAACCCCGAACCTTGGGCTTAAGAGGCCCCTGCTCTACCATTGAGCTAGCGACCCAACGTCGGGGCATCATACAGGTTTGCAGGGGGAAACAGACGCCGTTCTCAGGCCGTCGATCCACCCCATGACACGGTGGAAGTCCCTGCTGCTGCGCGCGACGCGCACCGACAACGTCCCCGCCAAAGCCGGTTCTTTCGATGCCCCGTTCCCTCGGACTTGATGAACGTCTTGCCGAATCGCTCGACCGGTATTCCGGAAACACGCGACCAGAACTGCCTGCGCTCGTGCTCGTCCTGGCCGCTGTGGAGATGAAGCTTGGCGCTCAGTCGCTGCGGGTCCACGGCGAGCCAGGCGCGCGTCCAATCCACGAACAGGGTGATGAGATCGGGATCCGAGTTCGAGAAGAGCAACTCGCGCGAGGTCTTCGCCCCCTCCGCCCAATACGCGACGACGCCGGCGAGCCACGTCGGCTCTCCGATGAGGAACGCAGCTTCGGCGCGAGCCGCATCACGGATCCCCGCCGCCCGGGTGAGCGAGGCGGCGCGTCGACGTTGGGCCTTGTCCCGCACGGCGATGACCGACGGCCGCAGCTCCATCAGGCGCGCACGGTGCTCGGCGCACAGTACGATGTCGCGGCACCATCCCGACAGCGTGCCGCGCGACACCGGAACGAGCTGCGCGATCTCGCGGTAGGAAAGCCCGACGCGCCGCAGGTCCTGGCCGAGCTCCCGGCGCGCCCAGCGCTTCAACTCACTCCAGCGCTCGACCGCGCGAGGATCTCATCGGGTATCTCGGGGAAGGCCACGTTGATGGCCATGCACCGAATCTACCCGTGACACCCGACAGCATCGGCGGCCATGAGGATCCTTGAGGGTGGCGTAGGGGACTTGAACCCCCGACCTCCGGCACCACAAGCCGGCGCTCTAACCAACTGAGCTAACGCCACCATGCCACTCTTCTGGAGCGCCCGGAGGGACTCGAACCCCCGACCCGCTGCTTAGAAGGCAGCTGCTCTATCCACCTGAGCTACGGGCGCGCGAAGTGCTCCGAACGCGTGGACGATGATAGCAGCGCGTGTCGAGGACCTCCGAGCGTTACGCCCGTGCGCGCCGCCCGGCGCCGGCCCCTGCCAGCACGGCTGCCGCGATGACCACGATCCAGCCCGCAGACCCTCCTGCAGCGCCGGTCGCCGGCAAGTGACTGCGCGTCGGCTCAACCGTGGGGTCGTCGGTCGGCTCAGTGGTTGGGTCATCGGTGGGGTCCGCCGTAAGCGATGGGTCCGGGGAGTCCGACTCGGTCGCGGTGACGGTCGGCGCCGGGCTGAACGTGTCGGTCGGCGCCGGGCTGAACGTGTCGGTCGGCGTCGGGCTCAGCGTCGGCAGAGCGACGCCGTCGCCATCCTCGCTCGAGGTCAGCAGGCCCACCCCTCCGGCAGCGAACACCAGGAGGATCAGGACCGCGAGCAGCTTCTCCGTGCTTTTCAGTTCGTGCCCCCTCGTCGAATCACATCCCTGTGATTCTATACGGGGAAGGGGGTCAAACGGGGAAGAGAGCGGGTGACGGGAATCGAACCCGCACCACGAGCTTGGAAGGCTCGAGCTCTACCATTGAGCCACACCCGCGAGGGCTGAATCTTACTTCAGACCGCCGGGCTCACGGTGCTCATGTTCCAGCCCTCGATCCGCATGGGCGGCATCGACAACGACACGCCGAACTCACGTGGATGTACCGGAGCGGACGGCCCGATCTGGGCCGCGT